>NZ_JBOHGB010000061.1:0-38440 GCF_050699935.1 Actinophytocola sp. | reverse complement strand
ACGCGCATCTCAATCACCAGCCAGGGTGCCCCGAAGAGCCGGACGGCCACTCCTCAGGAGCCACCAAGGGCAAGACCCGATCAGCCACATCCGGCCCTCCCGGGCCACCTAACAACTTACGGAGACCTGATGGCGGCGCAGTGTCCGGTGCGACCCGGTTCGTACAACCCGTTCGTCAACCCGCAGCGCGACGACCCACATCCGGTGTGGCACGCCGCGCGCGAGCAGCTGCCGGTCCAGTGGAGCGAGGTGCTGGTCGCCTGGGTCGTCACCCGCTACGACCTGGTCCGCCAGGCGGTCTCCACACCGGCGATCTTCCGCAACGTCGGGTCGACCGCACCGGTACGGCCGGTGCCGGCCGAGGTGACCGCGGTCCTGGATCGCGGCCTGCCGCTGGGGGAGCTGCGCTCCACCGTCGCCCGCGACGGCGACGAGCACCGGCGGATCAGGAAGTTCCTGGTCAGCGTGCTGACCCCGCGCCGTTTCGGCGGCATCGAGGAACAGTGCCGAAGCACGGCGAACCAGCTGATCGACCGGTTCATCGGAGAGGGAAAGGTCGACCTGGTCGAGGCGTTCGCCTACCGGCTCCCGCTCGCCGTGATCGTCGAGCTGATGGCCACGCCGCACGCCGACGCCGAGAAGCTCCACGACTGGAGCTCGAAGAAGATGGCGCTGCAGTGGGGCGAGCTCCCGCTCGAGGACCATCTGGAGGCGGCCGAGGCGTACCTGGAGTTCCAGGAGTACCTGCTGGCGGTGGTGCGGGACCGACGCGCGCGCCCCGGCACGGACGTGATCTCCGAGCTCATCGGCGTCCAGGTGGACGAGCGGCCGCTGACCGACGCGGAGATCGTCGGCGTCATGATGGGTTTCGTCGCCGCCGGGCACGAGACCACGATGAACTTCCTCGCCCTCACCGTGCTGCACTGCCTGGAGCGACCCGGTACCTGGCAGTCCCTTGTGGACGATCCGCGGCTGATCCCGAAGCTGGTCGAGGAGAGCCTGCGGTTCGACTCGCCGGCGCAGGCGATCTGGCGCACGGTGGGGGAGGACACCGAGCTCGGCGGGGTGGCACTCGCGGCCGGCGCGCGCGTGCTGCTGGTCCTCGCGTCGGCCAACCGGGACGCCGAGGTGTACGCCGACGCGGACGTCATGACCCCCACGCGCGACCACGAGTCGCCGCACCTGGCGTTCGGGCGTGGGGTCCACGCGTGCGTCGGCGCCGGGTTGGCCCGGCTGGAGGGCAAGGTCGCGCTGGCGGAGCTGACCCGCCGGCTGCCGGACCTCCGGCTTGCCGACGGGTTCACGCCGAGCTTCGCGCCCAATGCCGTGCAGCGGTTCCTGGACACTCTGCCGGTGGAATGGCACGTGGCTCGTTGAGTCGGGTCGCGGCTTCGCCTGGGCGCAAACGCGCGATCCAGGCGGTGTGCTCGTGCAGCATCTTCATGGTCATCATGGATGGCACGGTGGTCAACATCGCCCTGCCGTCCATCCGGGACGAGTTCGGCGCCTCGCTCGACGGTCTGCAGTGGACGATCGACGCCTACCTGGTGGTGGTGGCGAGCCTGCTGGTGTTCTCCGGCTCGCTCGCCGATCGCGTCGGCCGCCGCCGGATCTTCCGGCTCGGCCTGCTGGTCTTCGGGCTCGGCTCGGTGCTCTGCGGTCTCGCGCCGAGCCTCGGGCTGCTGATCGCCGCGCGGGTGGTGCAGGCGGTCGGCGGCTCGATGCTCAACCCGGTCGCGGTCGCGATCATCACGAGCGTGTTCACCGAACCGCGCGAGCGGGCCCGGGCGCTCGGCGTGTGGAGCGCGATGAGCGGGATCAGCCTGGCCGCCGGCCCGATCGTGGGCGGGCTGCTCGTCGACACGGCCGGCTGGCGGTACGTGTTCCTGATCAACGTGCCGGTCGTCCTCGCGGTGTTCGTGCTGACCGGCCGGCTCGTGCCGGAGTCCCGGCGGCCCGGGCGCCGACCGTTCGACCCGGTGGGCCAGGTGCTCATCGTGGTGGCGCTGGCGGCCGCGGTGTACGCGCTGATCGAGGGCTCACGGCACGGCTTCACCGCGCCGGACGTGCTCGCCGGTGCGCTCCTCGCGGTGGCCGCCGGGGTGGCGCTGCCGATCGTCGAGCTGCGCCGGACCGCGCCGCTGATCGACTTCCGGCTGTTCCGCAGCGCGCCGTTCAGCGGGGCGATCGTGCTGGCATTGACCGCGTTCGGCGCGTATAACGGCTTCCTGCTGCTGGCCACGCTGTACCTGCAGGACGCGCGCGGGCTGACCGCACTGCTGGCCGGGCTGTTCCTGCTGCCGGTGGCCGTCGTGATGACGCTGCTGCCCCCGGTGTCGGCGTGGCTGATCAACCGGTTCGGCCCGCGGCCCGCGGTCGCCGTGTCCGGGCTCGGGCTGCTCACCGGACCGCTCGTGCTGATGGCCCTGCACCTCGACGACAACCTCGTGCTGCTGTTCGCCGGCTTCGTGCTGGTGGGCGTGGGCCTCGGGATGGTGAACGCGCCGATCCTGCTGGCCGCCGTCGCGGGCATGCCGAAGGCACAAGCCGGGGTGGCGGCGGCGATCGCGTCGACCGCCCGGCAGGTCGGCGGGGCGCTGGGGGTGGCCATCGTCGGCGGCATCCTCGCCCAAGGGTGGCACGAACCGTCCGCGCGGACGTTCACCTCGGCGGCCGTGCCGGCCTGGGCGGTGGTCTCGTTCGGCGGCGCGGTCGCCCTCGTGGTCGGCATCGTCACCACCGGCCGGTGGGCGATGCGGACCGCCGACGCGGCCCGGGACCGTTTCATCCAAACGGCCGCGGGGAGCGTGGACGCCTTCGACTCGACCGAGGACACCGGCCCGACCACCGGCCCGACCACCGACCCGCCTGACGACGGGTCGACACGTGCTCCGGCCGGTGGCCGGTTGACCCCGGATCAGACCAGATAAGATGTATAATGGTAATACCATCAGTTCAGAGGAGTTCCGATGCCGATGCTGACCGGTCCGCAAGTGCGCGTCGCCGACCGCAAGTTTCTGATGGACCCCTACCTCGACTGGGCGGAGAGTCTCGGGTTGCCGATCCACGAGGACTTCTTCCTCAACCTCCTCGAACTCGAGGTCGCGCCCTGGGATCGGTCCGGGACGCGGGCCGCGGTGGTCCATGTCGGCGGGCGCGGCGACTTCGCGAACACCTTCCTGCACGCGATCGACCCCGGTGGTCACAGCGAGCGGCAGCAGCACCTCTTCGACGCAGTCGTGTATGTCCTGTCCGGACACGGCCGGACGAGCTTCGAGGTGGGCGGTGAGACGATCTCCTTCGAGTGGGGTCCGCGCAGCATGTTCGCCATCCCGCCGAACGTGAAGTACCAGTTCTTCAACATGACCGGCACCGAAGAGGTCCGGTACGCGCTGGCTACCGATGCACCGCTGCTGTTCAAGCTCTTCCGGAACGAGGAGTTCATCTTCGACAACGACGCCGACTTCTCCTACCGACTCTCCGCCGACGCCCGGGTCACCGGGGACGGCACGCTCATCCCGAACCTGCCGGGCCGGCACATGTGGGAGACGAACTTCGTGCCGGACCTGGGTTCGTTCGAGCTCAAGGAGTGGAAGGAACGTGGTGCCGGCGGGACCAACATCTCGTTCGTCCTGGCCGATGGCAGCCTGCACGCGCACGTGTCGCAGATCCCGGTCGGCACCTACAAGAAGGCGCACCGGCACGACGCCGGCGTACAGATCTTCCCGGTGACCGGCAAGGGATACAGCCTGGTCTGGTACGAGGGGGACGCGACCAAGCGTCAGGTCCGCTGGGAGCACGGGTACGTGTACGCGCCCGACGACGACATGTTCCATCAGCACTTCAACCTCAGCACCGAGCCGTCGCGCTACATGGCGACCATGTTCGGCAGCATGCGCTACCCGATGACCGACCGGAAGACCCGCATCATCCTCGGCGTGGACGTCGACGTCCGGGACGGCGGTGCCCAGATCGAGTATGCCGACCAGGATCCGGACGTCGACAAGCTCTACCAGGCCGAGTGCGAGGCGGCCGGCGCCCCTTATCTGATGGAGAAGTTCCTTGCCTGAGGGCGGCCACGTTCATCACCATCATCACCACCATGATCCGATGGTGGTGGACTACTCCGGCGACCTGACCTGGGAGCAGGAGACGATCGAGCTGTCCACGGTCGGCATCGACATCGGCTCGGCGACGACGCACGTGACGTTCGCCCGGATCTACCTGCAGCGGGTCGGCCAGTTGATGACCGACCGCTACACGGTCGTCAAGCGTGACGTCCTCGGCCAGTCGCCCGTCCGGCTGACCCCGTACCTGGACCGGGCCGACCAGGACGACATCGACGCCGCCGCCGTGCGCGAGCTGGTTCGGCGGTTCTACGCGGACGCCGGCATCCGTCCGTCCGATGTGGACACCGGCGCGGTGCTGCTGACTGGGGTCGCACTGCTGCGCCGCAACGCCGAGTCGCTCACCCGGGAGCTGGCCGCGTACGCCGGCGACTTCGTCTGCGCGGCCGCGAGCCATCACCTGGAGGCCGTGCTCGCCGCACACGGCTCCGGCGCGGTCCGCCACAGCGTGACCAACCCGGGTTCGGTGCTGTCGCTGGACGTCGGCGGCGGCACGGCGAAGTTCACCTGGCTGCGTGGCGGCCGGGTCGAGCACACCGCGGCATTGGGCGTCGGCGGCCGGCTGGTCGCCTGGGACGACACCCTGACCGTGCGCCGCGTCGAGTCCTATGCCGACCGGATCGCGTCGGCGCTGGGCGTGTCGCTGCGGGCCGGTGAGAGTCTCCCGCCGCATGCCCGGGATGAGCTCTGCGACGCGATGGCGTCGATCCTCGCGCAGGCGGTCGGCGGCGTGCTGACGCCGCTGGGCAAGGAGATCGCGGTAACCGAGTGGCCGGAGCCGGGCGAGCCTCCGGACACCGTCATCCTCTCCGGAGGGGTCGCCGAGCTCCTCGCCGACGGGGCCGCACCGGTCAACGACCTCGGCTGGGAGCTCGGCCGGCGGCTGCGCCGGAAGTTGGCGGACCGGTCGGTGTCCTGGCGGCTCGCGCCGTCGGCGATCCGCGCCACCGTGCTCGGCGCCGCCGGGTTCAGTGTGGACGTCAGCGGCAACACGGTGTACCTGAGCGATCCGGCGCTGCTCCCGGTGCGGGACGTGCCGGTGGTCACCGCCACGATCGACGTGGCCGACGCCGGCCAGGTCATCGAGGACATGCTCACCGCCGCGATCGACCGGAACCACGGGCTCGCCGGCCGGCCGCTGTGCCTGTACCTCGACCTCACCGGCCGGTGGGCCGGCTACCCGGAGGTCCGCCGGCTTGCCGACGCGATCACCGCGGTCCGGCGTCGCGCGGCCTTCGGCGGCCCGCTCGCGGTGGTGATGAAGCCGGACCTGGCCCGCAGCCTCGGCCGGATCCTCGACCGGGAATGCGACCTCTGCATGGGGCTGATCTGCCTGGACGGCATCACGCTCGCCGCGTTCGACTTCATCGACATCGGGGCGCAGCGCCGCGCCGTGCACCCGGTCGTGATCAAGTCGCTGGTGTTCGGCGGGGGCTGAGACGGATGGGAGCGATGGACTTTCCGAGCGACCGGCTGGACGGGCGGTGTGTCGTGGTGACCGGTGCGGGCAGCGGCATCGGGTTCGCGACCGGCCTGCTCGCGGCCGGCCGGGGCGCCTCGGTGGTCGCGGCCGACCTCGACGCGGACGGCCTGGCCGAACTGGCGGCCGCGGCGGCTGAGGCGTTCCCGGCGTCGCTGGAGGTGACCACCGTGCGGTGCGACGTGGCCGACGCCGGGTCGGTGGGGGAGCTGTTCGCCGCCGTGGCCGGCACCGGGACGCCGTTGCGCGGCCTGGCCAACTGCGCCGGCATCACCGGCGACCAGCCGTTCGACGAGCTCTCGCCGGAGCACTGGCAGCACGTGCTGGGCGTGAACCTGACCGGCTCGTACCTCGTGGCCCGGGCAGCCGTGCGGGCGATGGACCAGGACGGCGGTTCCATCGTGCTGGTCGGCTCGGGCACGACGAACACCCCCGCGGCCGGCCTGGCGCACTACATCGCGTCCAAGGCCGGCGTGATCGGGCTGGCCCGGGCGCTCGCCAAGGAGCTCGGCGGGCGTGGAATCCGGGTGAACACGGTCAGCCCGGGTCCCGTCGACACGCCGCTCCTGCGTGCCCGGATGTCCGACGAGGTGGTGGCGGAGCGGTCGCGGACGGCGCTGCTGGGGAGGTTGGGGCGGCCGCAGGACGTCGCGCTGATGATCGGGTTCCTGCTGAGCGACCAGAGCAGCTGGATCACCGGGCAGACGATCAACGTCAACGGCGGGACCGCGATGACATGAGCGGTGACACGAGCGGTGACATAAGCGGTGACATGAGCGGGGGGAGTGAGTGGCCTTGCCCAAGGTCGTATACGTCAGGCCGGACGGCACGCAGCGCGCGGTCGACGTGGCCGTCGGCCAGTCGGTGATGCGGGCGGCGGTGACCAACGGCGTACCCGGGATCGTCGGCGAGTGCGGCGGGAACCTGTCCTGCGCCACCTGCCACGTCTGGGTGCGCGACGAGTTCGTCGCCGCGGTCGGCGAGCCGCGGGACCTCGAGGACGACCTGCTCGACCTCGCCGTCGACGAGCGGCGTGCCGGCAGCCGGCTCGGTTGCCAGATCGCCATGACCGAGGACCTCGACGGGCTGACCGTCGACATCCCACCACAGGAGGCGTGACTCGTGGACGAGGTGACCGACACCGTGACCCTGGCGGACCTACTGCGGTCCAAACAGGAGGGACGCAAGAGCGTGGGCGTGGTCGTCTGGGACTACCAGCTGGCCCGGATCGTGGACCGTGTCGGGGTCGATCTCGTCTCGGTCGGCGACACGGTCGGGGTCAACCTGTGGGGCCAGGCCAACCCGCTGGAGATCACCCTGGACGAGGTGCTGGTCGTCTGCCGCGCGGTGCGGCGCGGGGTGCGGCGGGCGCTGTTGTCCTGCGACCTGCCGTTCGGCCCACTGCAGCGCGGCACCGAACACGCCGTCGACGCCGCGATCCGACTGGTCAAGGAGGGCGGCGTCGACCTGGTCAAGCTGGACGGTGCGGGCGACTATCCCGAAGCCGTCGAGGCGATCACGCGGGCGGGCATCCCGGTCTTCGCCCAGTTCGGCATCACCCCGCAGACCGGGCTGCGGTTCGGCGTCGCCTACAGCGCGACGCCCTCGGCGGCCACCCAGGTGCCCGCCGAGCTGACCAGTGAGCTGGTGGCCACCGCCAAGCTCCTGGAGGAGGCCGGCGCCGTGCTGCTCGACTTCACCAACTCCGGCCCGGTAGCCGGCCCGGCCGTGGTGCGGGAGGTGGCCGTCCCGGTGCTCGGCGGGTTCGGCGGCGGCCCGTGGCTGGACGGCCGGATGCGGCTGGCGACGGCGGCGATCGGCTACCCGGAGTCCAATCTGGACAGCCCCGCGGAGACGTACGCGAACGTCGCCCGGGTCGCCCTCGATGCGATCTCGGCCTACGCCGAGGATGTCCGTGCCGGCCGCCAGATCCGCGGCGGGGTGCGTTGATGCCCACGACGGTCGTCGACGGGCTCGCCACGCGGTACGAGGTGGTGGGGTCGGGGCCGCCGATCCTGATGTACTCGCCGGGCGGCTTCGACTCCACGATGGACAGCTGGCGCACGGTCGGCGTCTACCGCCGGCTCGACCTCGTCGAGCGGCTCAGTCCGGGGTGCACGCTGATCATGTTCGACCGACGCGAGTCGGGCGGCTCCGGCGGGCGGGTGCAGCGGATCACGTGGGCCGACTACGTGACGCAGGCCGTGGGGCTGCTCGACCACCTCGGGATCGACCGTGCCCACCTGATGGGTGGCTGCGTCGGCTGCTCCTCCGCCGCCGCGACCGCCGTGGCACATCCGGACAGGGTGGCCGGCATGGTCCTGTTCTCGCCGGCCGGCGGCGTGAAGTACCGGATGAAGCAGCATGAGCGGTTCGCCGCCCACCTCGCCCACGTCCGGTCCGACGGCCTCGACGGGGTCGTGGCGCTGGCCCGCTCGCACGACCGCGGGTTCAGTGTGGACGGAAGGGTCGGCCCGTGGGTGACGGCGATCCGCACCGACCCCGCGTTCGCGGCCGAGTACGCCGTCCGGGACGTCGGCGCCTACCTGACCACGGTGACCGGCATGGCGCGCACCTTGTTCGACCGCGACACCGTGCCCGGACCCGAGCCGGAGGACCTGCTCACGCTCGACATCCCGGCACTCGTCGTTCCCGGGCAGGACGAGTCGCATGCGCCGTCGGCCGCGCGGTACCTGCAGGAGTGCCTGCCCCGCGCGGAGTACTGGGACGTGCCGGTCGCGGAGCAGACCGAGACGACGGCACCGGCGCGGATCCTGGAGTTTCTGCGACAGTACGGTTTGGAGGGTTGATGGGTGACACGGTGTTGGCCGCCGTCCGAACGGCGGCCCGGAGGACCGAGCTGCGGGACTTCCCGAAACCGGAGCTCGGCGAAGACTCCGCGCTGCTGAAGGTCGAGGTCGCCGGGATCTGCGGCACGGACGTCAAGATGTACGACTCGCCGCCGTTCGGGGAGCCGGTCATCATGGGACACGAGAACGTCGGCATCGTCGCCGATGCCGGGCCCGCCTTCCTCGCCCGGCACCGGCTGGCGATCGGTGACCGGGTGTTCGTCGAGCACTACGTCGGCTGCTACAGCTGTGCGTGGTGCCGGGCCGGGCAGTACCAGCACTGCGAGGCCACCGACTGGCGGACGAACCCGGACGCCCGGCGGTTCGGCTACACCACGTCGGAGAACCCGGGCCGGTTGTGGGGCGGCTTCTCCGAGTACATGTTCCTGCCCTGGAACGCCGTGCTGCACAAGGTGCCCGACGGGGTGGACACCGAGCTCGCGGGACTGGTCACGCCGCTGGCCAACGGCATCGAGTGGGCCCTGGTGGACGCGGGCGTGCGGTTCGGCTCGACCGTGCTGATCCAGGGACCCGGGCAGCAGGGTCTGTCCCAGGTGGTGGCCTGCAAGCGGGTCGGCGCACGGAACATCATCGTCACCGGGACCGCGCGGGACCGGGCGAGGCTGGACCTGGCACAGGACCTCGGCGCGGACCACGTACTCGACGTCGGCGACGGGGACCCGCTCGAACGGATCCGCTCGTTGACGGGCGGTTCGGGCGTGGACGTCGTGCTGGACTGCACGGCCCGGGCCGGGACCGCGCCGGTCCTGCTCGGCATCGAGGCGCTGACGCGCCGCGGTGGGACCCTGCTCGTGCAGGGTGAGCTGGCGGCGTTCCCCGACTTCCCGATGAAGAAGGTGACCGAGAAGGCGATCACCATCAAGAGCGCGCGGGGGCACAGCTACGCCTCCTGCGAGCACGCGCTGGAGCTGCTGCGGTCGGACGGTCACCGGCTCGAACCTCTCACCACACACCGGTTCCCGCTCAGCGGTGTGGACGAGGCGATCCGGACCCTCGGTGGTGAGACGGATGCCGAGGATGTCATCCACGTGTCGTTGATGCCCTGGCTGGGGAGGTGACATGTCGGTCGTGGTGACCGGGACGACCCGGTGTGAGGCGGGCCCGCGCGACGAGCTCGGCACGATCGGCGTGGCCACGATCCATGAGGCGCAGGGGCGGACCGGACTGCTGGCGCACCGGCTGCGACCGATCTACTCGGGCGCGCATGTCTCCGGGACGGCCGTCACGGTCAGTGTCCCGCCCGGCGACAACTGGATGATCCACGTCGCGGTGGAGCAGTGCCAGGACGGCGATCTTCTCGTGGTGGCACCGACGTCACCGTGTCACGACGGCTATGTCGGCGAGCTGCTCGCCACGGCGCTGCGTGCCCGCGGCGTACGCGGCCTGGTGATCGACGCCGGCTGCCGCGATGTCCGGGAGCTCACCGGCATGGCGTTTCCGGTCTGGTCCCGTTGTGTTTGCGCGCAGGGGACCGTGAAGGAGACGCTCGGGTCGGTGAACGTGCCGATCGTCTGCGCCGGCGCGGCGGTCGAGCCGGGTGACGTCGTGGTGGCCGACGACGACGGGGTCGTCGTGGTGAAACGGGACGCGGCCGGCGAGGTGCTCGCGGCCGCGAAGGCGCGCGAGGTCAAGGAGGCCGCGGCCCGGGAGCGCTACCGCGCCGGCGAGCTCAGCCTGGACGTGAACGACATGCGCGAACGCCTGGCACGCAAGGGTCTGCGCTACGTCTGACCGACTCGCCGTGTCGGCTACGTCAAGGTCATTTGCCGGGTGCTCGCCAGGTACGGGGATGGGATTACGTACGACGCGTTGGTGCGGCCGGGTGGGGCGGGTGAGGGGCCGCGTCGGCGAGGCGGTCGGCGGTGCGTGTGAGGTGGGCCCGCATGATCCCCGTGGCCGCGTCGGTGTCCTTGGACTCGATCGCGGCGACCAGTTGGAGATGCTCCTCGGTGCCGCGTCGGCCCATCTCCGGCGCGGACGCGGCGGCGGCGTCGAGTGAGGCGAGCAGCGGCCCGTGGAAGCTCTGCACGAGCATCTCCACGGCGGCGTTGTGGGTGCAGCCGGCGAGGCGCGTGTGGAACTCGGCGGACAGCTTCGTGGAGTGGTGGTGCTCGGCGAGAGCTGCCTGTTGGGCCCGGCAGATCTCGGTGAGCGCGGCGATGTCGTCCGCGGTGGCCCGCTCGACGACGAGCGGGATGAGGCTTACCTCGAACACCATGCGTGTCTCGGTGACATCGGTCGCACTCAGCGAGCTCAGCGTGAGCAGGTCCGCGATACCCTCGCCCACCCGGTCACTGCTCGGTTCGGAGACGATCGCGCCGCCCCGGGCGCCGACCCGGATCTCGACCAGGCCGGTCGCCTCGAGGACCCGCAGGGCCTCGCGCACGGTCACCCGGCTCACGCCGAACCGACCGCACAGGGCACGCTCGCTCGGCAGGCGATCGCCCGGCTTCAGCTTGCCCTGCCGAATCAGCAGCCGCACCTGTTCGATGATCACCTGGGAGATGCGGCCGACGCTCACCGGGCTGAACATCTCGCCAGGATCGGAAACCGGCTCGGCGTCCATGTGTCCTCCAGGTACGGTCGCCACCGAGTTCAGTGACAACTCAACCTTAACACCCTGTGGTCTAACCGATGGTCCAAGCGGCCGCTTGACTTCGACGCCCCTTCGAGGCAAGTATCAGCTAACGGTAAGACCAATGGAGCGTAGATACGTGGGACAAGCCGCTCTGCCATCAGGTCGTACGACCTATCCCGACCTGATCCGGCTCGACGGTCAGACTCAGGTCGTTCTCGGCGCCGGGCAAGGCATCGGCCGAGAAGCCGCTCGGGCGCTGAGCCAGGCCGGCGCGACGGTGGTCTGTGTCGATGTCGACTCCACCCGGCGCGCGGCGGTGGTGCGCGAGACGGATGGCATCGACATCGGCGCCGACGTGACCCGGCGCGACGATCTTCGGCGGGTCGCACGAGAGGCGAAGCAGGCCACCGGACGGCTCGACGGGGTGATCGACGTGGTCGGTCGGGCCCTGTGGAAACCCTTGCTCGAGACCGATGAGGACGATGTCGCGTCCCAGTTCCAGGTCTCGTTCGGACACGCGGTGCCGGTTCTGCAGGAGCTCGCCGACGCGTTCACCGCCGGCGGTGCGGTCACCTTCGTCACCTCGCTCGCCGCGCACTCCGGGGCTCCCGGCGCGGCGCTGTACGGCGCCGCGAAGGCCGGGCTGGTGTCGCTGGTCCGTTCGGCGGCGGTCGAGCTCGGCCCGGCCGGGGTGCGGGTGAACGCGGTCAGCCCCGGATACACGCGCACGGCGAGGTCGCGGCCGCTGCCCGCGGCGGAGCTCGCCCGGCGGGTCGGTCGCGTCCCGCTGCGTCGGGTCGGAACGGCCGCGGACATCGCCGCCGCGCTGCTGTACCTGCAGTCCGGTCTCGCCGGCTTCATCACCGGGCAGGTGCTGGTCGTCGACGGAGGCGTCAGCACTCGGCCGACCTATGAGTAGGCCCTCCCGGGACACGGTCGCGTCGTGCACTGCCGCGGTGATCTTCTCGACCGCACAGGGGCTGAGCGCGGTGGCCCTGCCGTTGCTCGCCCTGCAGGCCGGCTACAGCGCCGTCATGGTCGGCGTGCTGACCGCGTTGTCCGCGGTGGCCCAGCTGGCGTGCCGGCCGTTCCTCGGCCGCGTGATGCGCGTGGTTCCCGACTGGACGCTCCTGTTGTGTGCCGCCGTGTGCCTCGCGCTGTCGAGCGGCATCGCGGCGATCTCGGCCGCGCTGGTTCCCTTCGCCGTCGCCCAGGCGCTGCAAGGCGTCGCCCGGGCGTGCTTCTGGACCGGCAGCCAGACCCACGTGGTTCGCGGACCCGGCTCGTCGTTCGGCGCGCTGGCTCTGGTCAACCTGCACGCCAACGGCGGTGCCCTGCTGGGCCCGCTGCTCGCCGGGTTCCTGTCCGGGCGGCTGTCGATCGTCGTCGCGCTCGCCGTGGGCGCGGCCATCTCGGCCGCCGGCATCGTGCCCGCGGTGGCGCTGGACCGGCTCCCGCCCTTCGCGCCACGGGCCGACCGGGTGGCCCGGCCGCGTGCCTGGCGCCGCCCCGGCGTCGACGTGGGCTGCTGGGCCGGTGTGTCGGCCGGCGCCTGGCGAGGTCTGATGAGCTCCTACGTTCCGGTCATCCTGGTCACCGCCGCCTACTCCGAGACGGCCATCGGCGTGTTCGTCGCGGTCGCGAACGGCGCGACCCTGCTCGGCTCGGGCCTGTCCGGCCGCGTTCGACACCGCTGGCTCACCGCGTTCTACGCGTTCTGCACGCTGGCCACCGGCATCGCGACGATCGCTGTCGCGGTGATCGTGGGGGCGCCGGTCGTCGTGGCCGCCGCCCTGTTGCTGGCCGGGCTGGGCGCCGGGGGCCTCCAGACGATCGGGCCGGCGATCGCGAGCGATGCCGTCGAGCCCGAGGAGCGCGGGGACGCGATCACGGTGAGCGGCACCTTCCGCGCGGCCGCGCTCTTCGTCGCGCCGTTGTTCGTCGCCGGGCTGGTCACGGTGCTGCCGGTCGCCGCCGCACTGGGTGCCGCCGGCGCGGCCATGCTCGGTCCGGCGCTGGCGTCTCGCCGGCTGCACGCCCACCTCCGGTCGGAACCCATTGAGGAGACAGATGGTGTTCGGTAGAATAGTCATACCATTAGTCGTCTGGAGTATACGATGGGCGAAGCTGCCGGCACCGCCGGAGCTGTCGGCGCGGTGATCGTCGGCGCGAGCCAGGCCGGTCTTCAGCTGGCCACGTCCCTGCGCGGGCTGGGCTTCACGGCGCCGATCACCCTGGTCGGCGCCGAGCAGCACCTGCCCTACCAGCGGCCACCGCTGACCAAGGGTTTCCTGGCCACCGGCACCGACGCGGGCTCGCTGGCGTTCCGCGCCGCCTCGTTCTACGCCGAGCGCGGGATCAGGGTGCTGCTCGGCACGCGGGTGGAGCGGGTGGAGCTGCCGGCCGACGGCCGGGCCGGGGGAGCGGTCACCGACACCGGCGAGGTGCTGCGGTTCGATCGGCTGGCGCTGACGGTCGGCGCCCGGCCACGCCGGCTGGACGTACCGGGCGCCGACCTCGACGGGGTGTGCTACCTGCGCGACCTCGAGGACGCCGTCGAGTTGCGGCGCCGGCTCGCCGACACCGGCCGGATAGTCGTGATCGGTGGCGGCTTCCTGGGCCTGGAGGCGGCGGCCGTGGCCCGGTCGGCCGGCAAGGCGGTGACCGTGGTGGAGGCCTTCGACCGGCTGCTGGCCCGCTCGGTCGCGTCCGAGGTCTCCCGCTTCTACCTTCGAACCCACCTCGACCGCGGCGTCGACGTCCGGCTCGGCGTGACGGTCACCGAGCTGACCGGAGCCGGCGGGCGGGTCTGCGGCGTGGTACTCACCGACGGCACCACGCTGAGCGCCGACCTCGTGCTGGTATCGGTCGGGGTCACCCCGCGCACCGAACTGGCCGAGCAGGTCGGCGCCGAATGTGACGGCGGCATTCTGGTCGACGGCTCGGGGCGGACCAGCGTGCCAGACGTCGTGGCGGCCGGCGACTGCACGGTGCGGCCCGACCCGCTCACCGGACGCGGGCGGGTGCGGCTCGAGTCGGTGCACAACGCGATCACGCAGGCCAAGGCGGCCGCGGCCAGCCTGACCGGCAGTTCGGGACCGCCACCCGAGGTGCCGTGGTTCTGGTCGGACCAGTACGACGTCAAGCTGCAGATCGCCGGCCTCAAGGACGGCTACGACCACCATGTGCTCCGTGGCGAACCCGAGGAGGGCCGCTTCTCGGTGCTGTACTACCGCGGCGGTGCGCTGCTGAGCATCGATGCGATCAACCGGGCCGGCGACTATCTCGCCGTACGCCGCGCCCTCGGGCAAGGGGGGACGATCGACCCGGTGGCCGCGCGCGATGCCGATGCCTCGCTGAAGGACCTCGTCCGGCTCGAGTGCCCGCATGTCTAGACGCAATTATCTTAATGGTCCTACACTTAGCTGTCTGACCAACGGACCGAAGGGGGCGGGGTGCTCAAGCGCGAGCTGAACGACCTGCTGACGCAGACCGGGCCCGGGACGCCGATGGGGAACCTCTTCCGGCAGTACTGGCTGCCCGCCCTGCTCGCCGAGGAGCTCCCGGAGAACGACTGCCCGCCGGTCCGTGTCAAGATCCTCTCCGAACGGTTGATCGCGTTTCGCGACTCGGACGGCCGTTACGGCCTGATCGACGAGTTCTGTGCGCACCGCGGCGCCTCGCTCTGGTTCGGCCGCAACGAGGAGTCCGGGCTGCGCTGTCCCTACCACGGCTGGAAGTACGACGTCACCGGCCAGTGCGTCGAGGTGCCGTCGGAACCGGAGAACAGCACCTTCTGCGCCACGGTCAAGCTCACCGCGTACCCACTGGTGAAGATCGGTGACGTGCTGTGGACCTACCTCGGCGACCCGGACACCCAGCCGCCGCTTCCCGAGTTCGAGTGGGTTCACGTGCCGGCGGAGCAGACGTACACCTCGAAGCGCTGGCAGGAGTCGAACTGGCTGCAGGCGTTCGAGGGCGGCATCGACTCGAGCCATGTCTCGTTCCTGCACTCGGCCGGTCTGAAGAACGACCCGTTGTTCAAGGGGGCCAAGGGAAACGAGTACAACATGCGCGACCTGCGGCCGTACTTCGAGGTGGCGGAGGCCGACGGCGGGCTGTTCGTCGGCGCCCGGCGCAACGCCGAGCCGGGGACGTACTACTGGCGGATCACCCCGTGGGTGATGCCGGCTTTCACGATGGTGCCGCCGCGCGGCGACCACCCGGTGCACGGCCACTTCTGGGTGCCGATCGACGACTACAACTGCTGGACGTACTCGTTCGACTACCACCCGGTCCGTGCGCTCACCGAGGCGGAGCGAACCGCGATGATGCGGGGGCACGGTGTGCACAGCGAGAACATCCCGGGTACGTACCGGCCGGTGCGCAACAAGGACAACGACTACCTGATGGACCGCGCGGCGCAGGCACGTGGGGAGACCTTCTCCGGGATCGAGGGGATCGCCATCCAGGACGCCTCGCTCCAGGAGAGCATGGGCCCGATCGTCGACCGGACGAAGGAGCGCCTGGTGTCCGCGGATGCGGGCATCATCAAGGCCCGGCAGCGGCTGCGGAAGGCGGTCATCGCGTTACGCGACGAGGGCACCGTCCCACCCGGCGTCGACCCCGCCCACCACCGGGTGCGGTCGGCCGCGGTGGTGCTACCGGTCGCCGGGTCGTTCCTCGACTCCGTGCGCGACGCCGTCGCCGCGCACGCGGGCGTTCCGCAGAGCTCGGTGTGACGGCGCCGATGCGGCCGGTCCTGCTCAACAGCTGCGCGCGGGCCGCGACCGCCGAGGAGCTCCGCTACCGGATCGACCGGCCCATCCGGCCCCGCCGCGGGGCCCGCGTGGTGGCGCTCGACGAGCTGGCCGCGCGCGTCGTCCGCGACGTGGCCGCGCAGACCTGGAACGCGGCCCGGTTCTACCTCTCGGCGCTGCGCGTGCCGGCGAACGGTGCCGGCGGCGGAAGGGCCGTCGTGCTGCGTTCCGTCGACCGCACGCGGACGTCGCTCGACACGGAACTCGCCGATGCCGACGTCGTGGTGATGGTCGCCGCGGCGGACGGCAACGGCGCGACGGCGTCGGCGATCGGCCGGGCCTGCGCCAGCCGGGGGATCATGGCGGCCGGCATCATCCTGGGTGACGCCCGCGACGTACGCGACGTCGTGTCGGCGCTGCGCCCGCACGCTCAGGTGCTGATGGTGACCTCCGACGAGCAGGACCTGTCCGAAGTGCTCACCGCGCTGCGGGCCTGATGAGAGGATCGATGTCGATGTCCCTCCCGTTTCCCACCAGCAGGTTCCGGTTCTCCGATCGCGCCGGGCTGCCGGTCTGGCCGGGCGGCGCGAAGCTGGCCGTCCTGGTGTACACGGCACCGGAGGAGTGGCTGTGGGACGAGCGGGAGCCGTTCGTCGCACCCGGCACCTACGCCGCGGGTGCGCGCACGCTGTCGCTCAGTGCGCGCACCGGCATCGACTACGGCTACACCGTGGGGCTGCGCCGGCTGCGTGAGGTCTACCGGCGGTTCGACATGAAGGTGACACTGTGGACGAACGGCAACTCGGTCGAGACACACCGTGACGTGCTCGAAGAGCTGGCCGCCGACGGCCACGAGATCGGGGCGCACGCGTACAGCGAGGGCCAGCCGATGAGCCATCTGGACGCCGCCGAGCAGAAGGAGTCGATCGCCCGCACGACCGAGCTGATCACCGACCTGACCGGCGCGCCGCCGAAGGGATGGATCGGCCCGGTGGCCGAGGCCACCGCGGACACCATCGAGCTGCTGGCCGGCGCCGGGTACCAGTACAACGCCGATCTGCAGGACGACGAGCTGCCGTACTTCCTCCGGGCGTCCGGTCGGTGGCTCGTCGTCATCCCGTACCGCAAGATCGGCAACATCAACGACCTGCCGCTGTTCACCCGCAACGTGCAGTCGGTGTCCGCCGGCATCGACCACCTCAAGGAGGCCTTCGACGCCTACCGTCGCGAGGCGCAGACCCGGCCGCTGCTGTTCAACTACGGCACGCACCCGCATGTCAGCGGCCGGCCGGACAACGCGTACGTGCTCAGCAAGTTCCTCGAGTACGTGCACGAGCACGACGACGTGTGGGTCACCTCGTACGCCGGCATCTGCGACTGGTGGAAGGCCCAGTACGAGTCCCTGGTGCCGCCGGGCGGCGGGGACCTGCCCCCCGACACCCTGCGCTGAGCACGAGAGAGATCATCGCGCAAGGTCTCGCACCGACCAACGCAACCTCAGGGGACCGTGACGGTACCCAGCCACCATCAACCGCCTAAACCGCCACCATCCGATGGAACGGGACCAACACTTTTAATTCCGGGGAGGCGGACTGGACAGGAAGTGGCGGAGGGTCGCGTTGAACTCCGCCGCCTTCTCCCGTTGTGCGTAGTGCCCGGACTGGTTGACGATGTGCATGCTCGAGCGCGGCACGTTCGGCAGGATCATGTCCATCGCGGGGATGCCGCACTCCGCGAGCGGTGCGCCCTGGTCGTTGTACGCCCACACGAGCAGCACCGGCAGGTCCTTCAACCCGCCCGCGCGAACCTGTTCCTGCAGCCGGGCCTGGCGGTCCCAGAAGTCCTTCTCGAGCTGGTCGCGCATCAGGACGTTGTTGCGGCGCGCCTCGTCGTACTTCGGCGACGTCACGTAGGTCATCACGTCGTCGACCCATTCCTCGGTCACCGTGGCCGGGTCGAAGGCGGCCGCCCGCATCTCGAACGTGTACTTCTCCCGGGGGTCCTCGATGGACGCGGACCGCGCCCACACCTCGGCGTAGAAGGGCGACGACTTGTGCATGATCGACCCACTGTCCACGATGGTCAGCGAGCGCACGATCTCCGGGTGGTCCAGGGCGATGCGGGTGGCGGCGTAGCCGCCGCGGGAGTGGCCGACCAGGTTGACCCGCCCGAGCCCCAACTGCCCGATGAACGCGTGAACGTGCCGCACGGCGGTCTCGAGTACGTAGTCGTCCAGTGACTTCGGGTTGTCGGTGTGGCCCTGCCCGACCTTGTCCACCGCGACGACATGGAAGTCCTTCTTCAGGTCGTCGAAGTTGAGTGCCCAGCCGGTCGAGGCGGTCAGCGTGCCGAACTCGCCGCCGGAGAGGAACACGATCGGATCGCCCGCACCCTCTTCGAAGTAGCGGGTGCGGTAGCCGTCGACGTCGGTGAACTTCGGATTGTCCACAAGGTCCTCCTCAGGATGGGGTGTGGCGGCGGGACACGGAGACGGCGGCGCCGTTGAACGCGAGCGCGTCCGGCGCGAGCAGTGGCACGATCGCGGTGGCGACCTGTTCCGGCGGGTTGACGTGGCCCGGACTCAGCTTGTCGTGGCCACGCAGCATGGGGGTGTCCGTCGCGCCGGGTAGTAGTGCGAACACGCCCACGCCGGACGGTCCGAACTCCTCGGCCGCGGACTTGGTCAGCGCTATCACGCCGCCCTTCGACGCGGCGTACGGCGCGCCGGAGGCGAGGCCGCCGAGGCCGCGGTTGGACGCGATGTTGATGATGCGCCCGCCGCGTCGCGCGCACATCAGCCGGCCGGCGGCGCGCAGGCACAGGAAGGCGCCGAAGAGGTTGATCCGCAGCACCCGGTGCCAGTCCTCATTGGTCAGGTCGACGATCGGGCGGACCAGGTCGACGCCGGCCGCGTTGACGAGGACGTCGACGCGGCCGTGCTCGCGCACGGTCCGCTCGAACAGGGCGCTCACCTGGTCCGGGTCGGAGATGTCGCAACACGGCCGCGGTTCGTCGTCCGGCCAGGCGATGTCCGCGCCGACGAGTGTGTATCCGTCGGCGGCGAGCCGGTCGGCGATCGCACGCCCGATGCCGCCGCCCGCACCGGTCACCACGGCCACGCCGGATTCTCGCATCGCATCCCCTTGGACTAAGGAATAACCATTCGTTAGTTAAAACATCGGCGCGGCGGCTGTCAAGGAGCCCCTTGCCGGACGCCGGCCGAGGAAGGCAACGATCCGACGCGGTCCCTTGACAGCGGTCCGGGGCGTTGCTTAGGTATTACGAAATGGTTAGTCCATCGGTCCACATGGGCAGCGATGGGTGTCGCGGGGGCACACGAGATCCAACGAAGGAGTTGCGGTGCAGAAGAAGCTCATCGTGAGTGCCACCGCCGTGCTCGCACTCAGCGCCGCCGGTGCCTGCGGGTCGGCCGAAGAGGGCGGCAGTGCCCCGCAGGACACGAACGAGACAGTCGCCAGTGTCTCCGCCAAGCTGGAGGGTCTGTCCGACGAGGATCGCCGTGCGGAGCTGATCGAGCTCGCGAAGGCGGAGGGTGGCAGCCTCAACATCTACACCTCCAATCCCGAGGAGAGCGCGCAGTACGCCGCGGAGGAGTTCACCAACGCCACCGGTATCGAGGTGACCGTCTACCGGGCCGGTGCGGAGGAGGTCCAGCAGAAGGTCGTCGAGGAGGCGAACGCCGACTACGACAACCAGGCCGACGTGATCCTGAACAGCGACGAGGCGATGTACGCGCTCACCGAGGCCGGTGTGCTGGAGAAGTTCACCACCCCGGCGTCGGAGGGCATTCCGGAAGAGACGGTCACGCCCGAGTGGATCGCCGCCTACTTCGCGCCGTTCGTGGCCGCGTGGAACACCGACCGGACCTCGGGCGGGATGACCGGCTGGAAGGACTTCCTCACCGAGTACGCCGGCAAGCTCGGCATGGTCAACTCCGACTCCGACTGGTTCGGGAGCATCGTCGAGATCATGATGAAGGAGGACGGCCTGACCGAGGAGCAGGCGGTCCAGCTGTTCAAGGACGCCGCCAAGGGCTCCCAGGTGGTGGACGGGCACACGCTGGTCGGCACGCTGCTCGCCTCCGGGCAGATCGACGCCACCGGGTCCGCGTACTCCTTCACCATCAACAAGCTCAAGAGCGAGGGCGCGCCGGTCGTGTGGGAGCCGCCGGTGCTGCCGATCGTGTCCACGTTCGGTGCCGTGGCGATCAACAAGGCCACGGACCAGCCGGCCACCTCGCTGCTGTGGATCGACTGGACCCTGACCGACGGCATGAAGCTGGCGCTGGAGCACGACGCCCAGGACCCGGCGAACCCGGCCTACGGCGGCACGCTGTCGAAGTACCTGGAGAACGGTGACATCAGGATCCGGGACATCAAGTTCGTGAGCACCGAGGCCGACAAGTGGGAGCGTCTCTACCAGGACGTGCTCCGCAACGCGGGCTGACGCACCGCTCGCTTCCCGGATTGTGAGGGACCATGGCTACACCACGGATGAGGGGCATCCTCCGCCGCGTGCGTTCCGACGTCACGATGCCCCTCATCGCGGTGCTCGCGATCCTGCTCGTGGTGTACTGCGTGGCGGTGCCGCTGGTCTACCTGTTCCGGCACGCCGCGGACGCGGACGCGATTCGTAGCGCGCTCGACGAGCCGTTTCTCGGCTCGACGTTCCGGGACACGATCGTGTTCGCGATCCTGGCCTGCGTGGTGTCGCTGCTGATCGGCGGCGGTACGGCCTTCCTGGTGACCAGGACCGACCTGCCGTTCAAGAAGACCGTCACCGCGCTGCTGATGGTGCCGATCGTGATCCCCGGCGTGCTGTACGCGATGAGCTGGGTGCTCATGGCGTCGCCGCGAATCGGTCTGCTAGACCACTACCTGAACGTCACCTCGTTCAGCAGTTACTCGCTGATCGGCATGAGCATCGTGCAGGGCATGGCGCTGGCGCCGCTCGCCTTCCTCACCCTGCTCGCCCCGCTGCGGTCGCTGGACGTGAGCCTGGAGGAGGCGGCGTCCCTGCACGGCGCCACGAACTGGCGTACCTACCGCCGGATCACGATCCCGCTGATCCGCCCGGCGACGCTGACCACCGGGGTGCTCCTGCTCGCGCTCAACATCGAGACGTTCGAGATCCCCGCGATCCTCGGCGTGCCCGGCAACACCTACACCTTCACCACGTTGATCTACCGGGTGATGCACCAGAGCCCGCCCAAGTTCGGCGAGGCCAGCGTGCTCTCGATGATCGTGATGGTGCTGCTCGTGGCGGCGTTGCTCGCACAGGCGTACTTCACCAAGCATCAGCGTTCGTTTCGCACGATCACCGGCAAGGCCTACCGACGCTCGCTCATCCCGCTGCGCCGGTTGCGCGTTCCGGTGTTCCTCGTGGTGGGGGTCTACCTGCTGATCGCGACGGTGCTGCCGATCCTCATCGTCATCTACGCCGGCGCGCGCAGCTTCTACGTCGTGCCCGACGCGCAGGCGATGAGCCAGCTGGACTGGAGCGCCTACCAGACCGTGCTGGAGAGTCCCGACGTCCGCAACGCCACCTGGAACACCATCCAGATCTCGCTGGTGGTGGCGACGGTGGCGATCCTGGTGGCGGCCGTGGTGGCCTGGGTGCGGTACAAGAGCGCCAGTCCCATCGCCCGCTGGCTGATCGACATCGCCTGTAACGTGCCGCTCGCGATTCCCGGCATCGTCACCGGCGTCGCGCTCCTCGGGTTCTATGTGGACTTCCCGATTCCGATCTACGGCACCATCGTGATTCTCATGGTCGGCTACTTCACCGGCTTCATCCCGCTCGCCGTACGGTACTCGGAGACCGCGATGTTCCAGATCGGGAACGAGCTCGACGAGGCGGCACAGGTCGGCGGGTCGACCCGGCTGCGCGCGTTCGGGCGGGTGTTCCTGCCACTCGCCTTCGGCGGGCTGCTCAGCGGCTGGATCTTCCTGGTCATCGTCTCCTTCCGCAGCCTGTCCACCGCGGTACTGCTCTACTCCCCGGGCAGCAAGGTGTTGCCGGTCCTGGTGTATGAGCAATGGACGAACGGGGTGATCCCGAAGGCGGCGGCCATCGGGGTGATCCAGCTGGGCATGATCGCGGTGTTCGGGCTGGTGGCGTTCGCGCTGCTGCGGATCGGCAAGTGGCTGGGCCGGCGGACCACCTCGAGCGCCGCGCCGACCGAGCCGGCTGCGCCGGGCGAGCAACTGCCGATGGAGAAGGTGTTGGTATGACTGCCGGGGAAGTGCGTGTGTCCACTGTGAATACCACCGACGTTTCCGAGCGCGCCACCACACCGGCGACGGCCGACCACCAGGTTCTGCTGCATGTCTCGGGCCTGCGCAAGACCTACCAGGGCTCGACCTACGCCGCCGTCGACGGTGTGGACTTCGACGTGCGCGAGGGGGAGAGCCTCGTGCTGCTCGGGCCGTCCGGATGCGGGAAGACCACCACGCTGCGCTGCGTCGCCGGGCTCGAACAGCCGCAGGCGGGCACGATCGAGATCGGTGGTCAGCCGGTCTACTCGTCGGACCGCCGGATTCTCGTCCCGGCCCGGCAGCGCGAGCTCGGCATGGTCTTCCAGTCCTACGCGATCTGGCCACACATGAGCGTCCTGGGCAACGCCGTCTTCCCGCTGACCGCCGTGTCCCGCCGCCACCGGCTGCGGCGTTCGGCCATCCGCCAGAAGGGTCTGGAAGCGCTGGAGATGGTCCGCCTGGCCGAGTTCGCCAAGCGGCGGGCCACCGACCTGTCCGGCGGCCAGCAGCAGCGGCTGGCCCTGGCCCGCGCGCTGATCGGCAACCCCAGGCTGCTGCTGCTGGACGAGCCGCTGTCCAACCTGGACGAACGACTCCGCCGGGACATGCGGGCCGAGCTGCGTGAGCTCCAGCGACGGCTCCGGATCACGATGGTGTACGTCACCCACGACCAGGTGGAGGCGCTGGCGCTGGGCGACCGGATCGCCGTGCTGCGGGACGGGAAGATCGAGCAGGTGGCCGATCCGCAGTACCTCTACGAGGAGCCGGTCAACGAGTTCGTGGCCAAGTTCCTCGGGTTCAGCAACATCCTGCCCGGCACGGTGACGTCGTGCGGCGGTGATCTCGGCGTGGTGTCCACCGCGCTCGGCCCGCTGACCTGTCGGATGCCTCCCACCCTGGCGGCTGGAAGTCCGGCCGTCGCGGGCTTCCGGCCGGTCTCCGCCGTCGTGGCCGGGCCCGGCGACCGCGGCGCGGACGCCAACGTCCTGAGCGGCACGCTGGAGTCGAGCATCTTCGTCGGCGAGTCCTGGGAATGCCAGGTCCGGGTCGGCGACACGGTCGTCCGCATCACCTCCGCCGCCCGGCCGGAGGTCGACATCGGCGGAACGGTCACCGTGTCGGTGCCACCCCGCCAGATCCGCGCGTTCGCCCCGTGACCGGCGACGTGGCGGGATACGCGGAGGTGGCGGCCATGCCCGGGGCCGGGCGGCTGCCCGCGGCGAACACGGCGACCAGGCGGCTCAACGTGGCCTTCCACCAGTACAACCCGAGGATCTGGCCGCTCGTCCGGCGGGAGGTCACCGTCGACGGGTACGCACTGGACTGGCACCTGGGCCACGCGAGTCCGCTGCACCAGTGGCACCTGACCGCGAACGCGTGCGACGTATTCGAGTTCTCGCTGTCGAACTTCCTGATCGCCCGGGAGGATCCGGCCCGCGCCGGCCTCGACTGGGTGGCGATCCCGGTGTTCCTGATGAAGATGTTCGCCCTGACCCAGATCGACGTGCGTGCCGGGTCAGGCATCGAGACGTTCGCGGACCTGCGCGGCAAGCGGATCGGGATCCCGGACTTCCACATGACCGCCGGCGTGTGGCTGCGGGTCATCCTGCGGCGGCTCTACGGCATCCGCCCGGAGGACGTCGTGTGGTACACCGGGCGCACGCCGAGCGAGCGCCACGGCGGTGCCGGTGTCGACGACGCCCTGCGGTCCGACATCGCCGTGCACCGGCGTGGCGAGGGCGACCCCGACCTGCGCACCATGCTGGCGAGCGGCGCGATCGACGCCGCGTTCGGCGCGGTGCTTCCGGGCAGCGGCGATCCGCCGGTGCCCGGCACGCGCCGGTTGCCGGTCGAGCTGGCCCGCCGGGCGTACGCCGAGTTCCGGCAGGCGACCGGTTGCACGCCGGTCAACCACACGGTGCTGGTGCAGCGAGCCCTGGCCCGATCCGATCCCGGCTTGCCGCTGCGGCTCTACCACGCCTTCGAGGAGTCCAAGCAGCGCGCGTACGCGTCGGAGGCGCAGAGCATCGGCGCTCGGCTGGTGATGTGGGAGGAGGACCTGTCGCGCAACGCCGCCGAGTTCGGCGACGACCCCTATCCGTCCGGTCTGGCGGCCAACCGGCACGTGGTGCGCGCGCTCGCCGACGAGCTCCTCGACGAGGGGTTGCTGCGGACCGCCGTCGACGTCGACGCGCTGTTCGCCGATTCGACCCGGACGACGTGACCCGGGCAAGGTGACATGACGGCCACCGGCGGAGATCCGTTACGTCTCAGCGGCATCCGTCCTGGCGACGCGCCGGGCCGTGCGGCGCAGGTGCGTGAGCATGATCGTCTCCGCCCGCTCCACGTCGCGGTCGGCGATCGCGTCGATCAGCGCGGCGTGTTCCTGGCCGCCCTTGCGGCCCATGAGCGGTGCCGCGGCCTTCGCCGTGACCAGCGACATCAGCAGGGGACCTTCGAAGCTGCGTACCAGCATCTCGATCGCGGTGTTGTGCGTGCACGCCGCGAGCCGCACGTGGAACTCGGCGGACATCTCCATGGTGTACTCGCCGGCCCGCAGTGCGGCCGCGTGCTTGGTGGTCATCGCCCGCAGTGCCGCGATGTCCTCGTCGGTCGCGCGCTGCACCACGAGTGGCATCATGCCGACCTCGAACACCAGGCGCGCCTCGGTCACCTCCTGCGCGGTGAGCGGCGACATGCCGACGAGCTCGGCCAGGTTCGCGCCGACCTGATCGGACGTGGGACGCGCCACCAGCGCGCCTCCGCGGGCTCCGACCTTGATGGTGATCAGCCCGTTGGTTTCGAGGATCCGCAACGCTTCGCGAACCGTGACCCGGCTGACGCCGAACCTCTCACAGAGCTCACGCTCGCTGGGCAGGCGGTCACCCGGGTTCAGCCGGCCTTCGCGGATGAGCCCCTTGATCTGGTCGACTATCGCCGAGGACACGCGTCCCAACGACACCGTCGAGAAGAGGTCCTCGGCCGGCGCGGAGCCGGTGCTGGTCGCGTCGGTGTCCGATCGTCCGCCCGTCACAGAAGCCCGTGGCCTGCTCATAGAATGGATTGTTCCATAGGCAGCACCCGCGACAGGCCCGGTCGAGAAGATCAACCCGGGAGAAGCGCGTGCCACACACGGACAACCTGGTCGACACGGTCGCGACCGCGTGCCGGATTCTCGCCACGACGGGCCTCGTCGAGCACGTGCTCGGCCATGTCAGTGCTCGGTCCGGCCGCGACATCCTGATTCGGTGCCGCGGGCCACGTGAGGCCGGCCTGGCGTTCACGACGGCGGAGGACGTTCGCCGCGTACCGGTGGACGGCATGCCCGCGCCGAGCGAGTGGACGCTCCCGCAGGAACTGCCGATCCACACCGCGATCCTGCGGGCGCGGCCGGAGGTGACGGCCGTCGTGCACGCCCATCCGCCCGCGGTCGTCGCGATGTCCCTCGCGGATCTTCCCTGGCGGCCGATCTTCGGTGCGTACGACATCCCGGCGGCGCGGCTGGCCGCCGACGGCATTCCGGTCTGGCCACGGGCATGTCTGGTGAACACGCCGGCGTTGGGCGACGCGCTGGCCGCCTTCCTCGGCGCGCGCCCGGTCGCGGTACTGCGCGGGCACGGCCTCGTCAGTGTCGCGGCGGGCCCGCCGCACGAGGCCGTGGCCAAGGCGGTGGTCCAGGCCTTCGCGGTCAACGCGCTCGCGTCGATGACGCTCGCCGTCCGGGCCGTCGGCGGCATGCCGACCCCGATCGACGACGAGGATCTGGCCGGGTTGCCCGATCTCGGTCCGGGCCTCAACGTGGAGACGATGTGGCGGCACCTGTGCGCGCGTTCCGGCATGCGGCCGTAGACCGGAGCCGCTCTCGATCATCACGGGAGGTGCGCCTCGAGTCGCGGGAACACCCGCCGGGCGTTGTGCTCGTACACCTTCCGCAGGGCCGCGTCGTCGAGCCCGGCCCGGTCGACGTAGACCCTGGTGTGGTCCCAGCCGGCGCCGGTCGCCGGGTTGTCGCCCCGGACCGCGCCGAGCAGCTCCGAGGCGAACAGGATGTTCTCCACCGGCACGACCCGGTGCAGCAGGTCGATGCCCGGCTGGTGGTAGACCGCCGTGTCGAAGAAGACGTTGCGCAGCAAGCCATCGATCGGCGGCCGTTCGAGCCGGGCGGCCAGTCCCTGGTAGCGCCCCCAGTGGTAGGGCACCGCGCCGCCGCCATGCGGGATGACGAAGCGCAGCGTCGGGTACCGCTCGAACAACTCGCCCCGCACGAGCTGCATGAACACGGACGTGTCGGCGTTGAGGTAGTGCGCGCCGAGATCATGGATGCTCGGGTTCACCGACGCCGACACGTGGATCATCGCCGGCGCGTCGAGGGTCACCAGCTCGTGGTATAGCGGGAACCAGAACGGGTCGGTGAGCGGCTTGGCCGCCCAGTAACCGCCGGACGGGTCCGGGTTGAGCAGGCAGCCGACGAAGCCGAGCTCCGCCACACAGCGCCTCAGCTCGGCGACGGCGTCCTCGACGCCGCCGCTCGGTGTCTGCGGCAGCTGGCAGGCGGGGGCGAAACGCCCGGGAAACAGGCCGGCCACCCGGTGCACCAGGTCGTTGCTGGCGCGTGCCCACGCCCGTGCGACCGCCGGATCGTCGACATGGTGAGCCATCCCCGACGCGCGCGGCGAGAGGATCATCAGGTCGCTGCCGCGCTCGCGCATGATCCGCAGCTGGTTGCGCTCGATGCTCTCGACGATCTCGTCGTCGCGGATCGTGGCCGGTGCCGGCGGTGCCGTCCCGTCCCGCAGGGCGGCGAGCTGGGCGGTCCGGAACTCCCGCAGCGCCGACGGCGTGGTGGTGTAGTGGCCATGGCAGTCGATGATCACCGGCCCGCTCCCGTTCACAGGTTTGGTCAAATGGACTAATGTCTTAGCATAGGTCCACAACCATGGACGGGAGGGCTGATGGCTCACCCCAGGCTTCGCACGGTGCTCGCCGGCCAGGGCTGCGTGCGTGCGCTGAGAGACGGGACGGTCGCTCCCCGCGGATTCGAGTTCGAGTTCGTGGAGGTGCCGGTCCTCGTCGACGCGTTCCGCCGAATGGTTCGGGGACTCGAGTTCGACGTGTGCGAGATGGCGATCACGACGTACCTGTGCGCTCGTGACCACGGCAAGGGCTTCACCGCGCTGCCGGTGTTCGTCCAGCGCGGCCGGCATCACGGCATGATCTGCTACAACACGCGGTCGGGAGTGCGGCATCCGAAGGATCTGGAAGGCCGCCGCGTGGGCGTCAACCGCGGGTACACGGTGACGACGGGGGTGTGGGTCCGGGCCATCCTCCAGGAGGAGTACGGCCTCGACCTCGACCGGGTCACCTGGGTCCGGTCCGGCGACGAGCACGTCACCGAGGTCGACCTGCCGGACAACGTCGAGACGATGGATCCGGCTCATACGCTGAGGGAGCTGCTGATCGCCGGCGAGCTGGCCGCCGTCGTCGGTGTCAAGATCGACCATCCCGACGTTCGGCCGCTGATCCCGGACGCCACCCGGGCCGCCGAGTCGGCGTTTCGGACGCGCGGCTTCCATCCGATCAACCACCTCGTCGTGGTTCGCGACGACCGGCTCGCCGCCCACCCCGACCTCGCCACGGCTCTCGTCGAGGCGTTCGCCACGGCCAAGGACCGGTATCTGGCGGACCTGCGGTCAGGTGCGATCGGTGACCCGACCGAGACGGATGACCGCAACGCCCGCATCCTGGCCATCACCGGTGGTGATCCCCTCCCGTACGGCGTCCCGGCCAACCGCGCCATGATCGACGAGCTGGTGGGTCACGCCGTGCGGCAGGGAATCCTCGACAAGCGGATGACACCCGACGACCTGTTCGTCACCACCGGCGGGAGCTGACCCGTGCGACTCGCGATCGTCTCAGACCACAATGGACACATGCTGAAGGCACGGCTCATCGACTGGCTGCGTGCGCACGACCACGACGTGGACGACCGCGGGGCGTTCGGATCCGACGTCGTGGACTACCCCCCGCTGTGCGCGGACGTCGCCGCGCGGGTCCTCGCCGGGGACGCCGACTGTGGCGTCATCGTGGGCGGCAGCGGCCAGGGCGAACAGATCGCCAGCAACAAGATCCGGGGTATCCGGGCCGGACTGTGCCACTGCCTGTTCACCACGGAGATCGCCCGTGCACACAACAAGGCGAACGTCCTGGTCATGGGAGCCAAGGTGGTCGAGCCGGACCTCGCCGAGCAGATCCTCGAACGCTGGATCGGCACGCCTTTCAAGGGTGGTGTCCACCAACGCCGGATTGACCAGATCGCCGCACTCGAGCGCGGCGAGGGGTTGGCCTGACCTCCGTCAGGTTCGTTTGCCGAACACGAAAGCGAACCGGTCGGGGAAGGTGAGCTCACCGGACACGTTGCGGGTACGCATCTCCTCCAGGCCCTCGGCCAGCTGCTCGTCATCGAAGGTGGACAGCACCGACATCCACCGGCGGGTGACCAGATGTGCGTAGTGGTCGGCGTTCACTCGGACAGTGAACGCGTCGTAGTCGAGCGTGACGTCCAAGCCGGCGTCGCGCATGGCCGACGCGATGTCGTCCGGTTCCGGCTGGTGCTCGGCGAAACGGTCCAGCGCCGCGGTGAACAGCGGGTACTGCGGCCGCCGCGGCAGGGTCACCACCAGCAGCCTGCCGCCCGGGGCCAGCCGCTCCGCCAGCCCGAACAGCGTCTTGGGGATGTTCGTGAAGTGGTGGATGGTCTCCTTGATCACGATCGCGTCGAGCCAGTCGTAGGGCAGACCGACCTCGCCGGCCGCGACTGCCTCGGCGGACGCGCACACCGGGTGCAGGCGGGGGTCGTCGGGCAACTGGTTCAGCATCGACCTGGACGGGTCGATGCACACGATCGGATTGTCTTCGGTCACGTGCCGCACCAGGGAACGGAGGAACAGTCCGGTGCCGGCACCGATGTCGGCCACGTGATCGCCTGGTTCGATCTGGAGCCGGTCGAACACCCGTTGGTTCATCCAGCCCACGTAGTCCGGGCGATGGCTCCAGGTGTCGTCGTAGTTCTTCGCCAAGCGCTCGTAGTGGTCGGCCGGGTCGTAGGTCACCATGGATCTCCTGCCAGTTGGGGGCCACGACACACGTCTGTCGAACGTAGTGACGTCGCAGCGCCACGCCAGCAGTGGAATGAGGTGAATCACAGCCCCAATGACGGACGAGTCCATGTCGGTGGCGACGAAATCCGGTCGTCATGGACCACCGGCCGGCCGCGCGGTCGGCCGCGCGGCCGGTGCGCGAATCGCTACGCCGGCCGTCGATTCCCGGCCCGGGCGGGTGTCCCGGTTGTGGCGAGTCCGGTCAGGGCCTGCGGCAACGGGCCCTGGTGCAGGACGCCGAGGCGTTGGGTGGCGCGGGTGAGGGCGACGTAGAGCTCGGCCGCGCCGCGTGGGCCGTCGGCGAGGATCCGCATCGGTTCCACGACCAGGACGGCGTCGAACTCCAGGCCCTTCGTCTCCGACGGCACCACCGCCCCTGGCACTCCCGGTGGCCCGATCACGACGCCGGTGCCTTCGCGGCCGGCTTCGTCCCGGACGAACTCCTCGATGGCAGCGGGCAGTTCGTCCTCGGTGACCCGCCTCGACCACGGCTGGACGCCGCACGCGCGCACCGACTCCGGCGGCTTCACCCCGGGTGCGAACTCGGCGAGCAGCGCGGCGGCGATGGTCATGATCTCCGCCGGGGTGCGGTAGTTCACCGACAGCGACCGGTAGACCCACCGGCCGGGCACGTACGGCTCCAGCATCGAGTCCCACGACGTCGCTCCGGCAACCGACCGGCGTTGGGCGAGATCGCCGACCACCGTGAAGGATCGGCCCGGGCAGCGCCGCATCAGCACCCGCCAGTCCATTTCGGACAGTTCCTGGGCCTCGTCGACGACGACGTGCCGGTAGGTCCAGTCCCGGTCCGCGGCGGCGCGTTCGGCGAGCTCTCGGGTGTCGCGCTCGACGAAGCGGTCCGCCAGCGCCCCGGCGTAGAGCAGGTCGTCGGCACGCACCAGGAGGTCCTCGTCCATCTCCTCGTGGTCCAACCGCAAGACGTCCATCACGCCCGCGGCGTACACGGCCTCGGCCCTCCGTTTCCGCTCGGCGGCCTGTTCGGCGGCCTTGTCGGCCGCCTTGTCGCGGCCCAGGATGTCGACCAACTCGTCGAGCAGCGGCACGTCCGACACCGTCCAGGCGTCGCCGTCGGCACGCAGCAGCGTCTCGTCGGCGCCCGCCGTGCGCAGCCGCTCCGGGGACTCGTACAGCGGTGCCAACAGTGTTTCCGGCGACAGGATCGGCCAGAGTTCGTCGATCGCCGCGGTGAACGTCTCGTCTTCCGCCAGTTCCCCGAGCAGGTCCGCCCGCAGCTCCTCCCATGCTGCGCGGTCCGACCGGGTCAGCCAGCCCTTGCCGATTCGGGCCATCGCCCGTTCGGTCAGCACGTACGTCACGATCTCGGTGAACACCGAGCGGGCCTCGTTGTGCGGCAGCCCGCTCGCGCGTGCTTCCTCCCTGGCCCATTCGGCGGTCTCGGCGTCGATCCGGACCGTGACGTCCCGGAGTTCGATCGGGATCGGTTCGCCCGGCAGCCGCTGCCGGTCGGCGACCGCCGCCGTGAGCACGTCCAGGATCTTCAGCGACCCCTTGAGCCGCGCGGCTTCCGGCGTGTCCTCGGCGGTGACCCGAAGACCCGGCACGAGGTCGCCGGTGGTCATGAACACCACGTCGGACTCGCCCAGCGACGGCAGAACGCGGCTGATGTGGTTCAGGAACGCCGGGTTGGGCCCGACCACGAGCACGCCATGGCGTTCCATCCGCTCCCGCTGGGTGTAGAGCAGGTACGCGACGCGGTGCAGCGCCACCACGGTCTTCCCGGTGCCCGGGCCGCCCTCGATCACCAGCACGCCCGGGTGGTCGAGCCGGATGATCTCGTCCTGCTCGGCCTGGATCGTCGCCACGATGTCGCGCATCCCGTCACCGCGCGGCGCGTTGACCGCCGCGAGCAGGGCCGCGTCTCCCCGCGCGTCGCCGTCCGGGCGGCCGAGCACCTCGTCGGTGAAATCGACGACCCGACGCCCGTGCGTGTGGAACTGGCGGCGCCGGCGCAGGTTCTCCGGCGCCGCGGCGGTGGCGACGTAGAACGCGCGGGCCGCCGGCGCCCGCCAGTCGAGCAACACCGGTTCGTACTCGTTCTCCTCGTCGAAAAGGCCGATCCGGCCGACGTAGGAATGTTCGCCGGAAATGGTGTCCAACCGACCGAAACACAGCCCGTCGTCCGCCACGTCCAGCCGCTTGATCTCCTTGGCCCGCGCGCGCACCTCGACGTCCCGTTCCATGGGTGTGCCGCCACTCTCTTTACTGACAGGGCCGCGCAACGCGGCGTCGTAGGCACCCTTCACCCGCGCGCGCTCCGCGTCGAGCCGCGCGTACAGCCCGGCCACGTAGCTCCGCTCGGACCGCAATTCCTCCTCGTACCCCTGACTTGACACATGCCCCTCACAGTGGCTAACCTGACATTAGGTTCGGCGGTTTCTCCATTGGATTATGGAGGGCACGCCGACTTTCTATTGTCCTGCTCTTGTCAAGCCCTCGCAGAACACGAAGAAGCGAGGCACCAGAGCGACGCCCCTTTTAGTGCCGTTTCAAGGCACGGTTTCGTGCGGCCGATCAGGTGCCGGGTCGGTGTCGAGGTCACCGACCCGGCAGCTGGGCACCTCACATCAGACGACGGGCAGCGTGATGCCGGCGGGCGCGGAGAGGTTCCCCGAAAGGTCCTGCGCCCGGACGGTGAACGTGACGTCGTCCGGGTCCGGCGGGAGCAGGCACTGGAAGATCAGGTCCGCGATGCTGACCGACGTAACCGTGGTCACGAAGCGTCCGGTGTGGAAATCCACGAGGTACTGGCGGATCGTGCCGGAGTCGTCGGTCGACGGGTCCCAGCCGAACACCGCCTGCCCGCCCTCGGTGCCGATCTGGCGCAGGTTGGTCGGCGCCGATGGCGGGGTGTTCTCGATGAGGGTGCTGACCTGTGCCGTGCCCGACAGGTTGCCGGAGGGGTCCCGGGCCTGGATGGTGAAGGTGTGGGTCCGGTTGGTCGGTAGGCCGGTGATGCGTATCGAGTTCCGCACGTGCACGGTGTGGGTGGTCGTGCCGTCGTCGATGAGGTAGTCGAGCTCGCTCATGCCTCCGTCGTCGTCCAGCGCGTACGACCACGCCAGCGACACGGCGGTCGAGCTCTGACCCGTGACCCGGAAGTCCTCCGGCGTGGTCGGTGGCTGGGTGTCGGAGCCCGCCGACGCCAACGCGTTCCCGGCGGGCACGAGCGCCAGGGCCAATCCAACGGCGAGCCCGGCGATCAGCGGACGCAATCGGCTCGTGGCCATGTGCGGTCCTTTCGGTGGTGTCCTTGCGAGGTTGCCGACCGGTCTTACGCGCGCGGGCCGCGATCTGTTCAAACAGGGGTCGGGAACGGCTCGAGGTTCCTTGTGACACAACGAGGGCGCTTCGTAACGTCGAGCGGTCTGGCCGGATCCTCGGCTGTGAACAAAGGAAAAGGTGGGCAGATCATGAGCGACGAGAAGATCGGCACCGAGGACGTGTCCGTCGAGTCGGTCGACGCGGCCGCTGAGGTCGTCGACTACGGCGAGCTGCAGTTCGACGAGAGCGAGGCCGCCGAGCGGCCCGGCGCGGTGTGCAACATCGCCTCGCTGTGACGTAGTGCTCGGCCGGGGCTCGGACCGTCGGCAGGACCTCGCGGTAAGGGCCCCGGCACCTTCGCCGAGAGGACGGCCATGACACAGGCACCGCAGCGGCGGATGGTGTTCCCCGGGACACGGAACTCCGCCACGATCTACGACACCGACACCCTGGGCATCGCCTCCGGCTCGGCCGCGCTGCTGGACAAGGCCGCCCGCTACGCCGACGCGGGACACCTCGAGGCACCCCTCACCGACGACGAGCTCGCCGCCCTGCACCGGGTGCACGACGCGCTCGACCGGCTGGAGGCGCCCAGTCCGCTGACCAACGACCCGGCGGCCGTGACGCGGCTCAACGTGGGCAACACCTACCACTGCAACATGGGCTGCACGTACTGCTACAACGAGCTGGACATCAAGGACCGCAAGGGCAGCGAGGTCCCGGCCGGCATGTCGCTGGAGACGGCGCGCGCCACCGTGGACGCGCTGATCGCGCAGAGCGGCACCGAGCGCACCCTGTCGATGATCTTCATCGGTGGCGAGCCGCTGCTGGAGCGCCCGGTCCTCGTCGAGACCATCGACTACGCGCGCGAGCGGGCCGCCGCGCACGGCAAGAGGATGAACGTCTCGGTCTACACCAACGGCACCATGATGAACCCGGCCGTGATCCGCTGGGCCGACGAGAACGAGGTGTCGCTGGTCGTGAGCCTCGACGGGCCGCCCGTGCTGAACACCCGCCGGGTCTACCTCACCTCGGGCGCGCCCACCTCCGCGGCCGTGCTGCGCAACATGCGCCGGCTCGTCCGCGACTCCACACAGGACATCCTGCGGGTGCGCGCGGTCGCCACCGAGGGCGCGAACCTCGTGGCGCTGCACAAGTACTTCCTCGACCTCGGGTTCAACGAGATCCACGTGCAGCCCATGTACGACGAGCACGGCATCGACACGGTGTCCGAAGAGGACTCGATCGGCCTGCTCGAGTGGTACCGGGAGAACCTGCTGGCGGGCACGGTCCTCTCGGTCCTGCCGTTCGAGGGCTTCCTGGAGCGGCTGATGTGGCGCGGCAAGGCGGTCGCGTCGTGGTACCCGTGCTCGGCCGGCCGCTCCGCGCTCGGCGTCGGGCCGGACGGCAAGGTCTACCCCTGCCACCACTTCCTCGAGGAGACGGACTTCGAGCTCGGCGACGTCCGCAAGGGGCTGCCGATCGTGGAGGTGCGCAAGCCGTTCTTCCAGCGCGTGGACGAGCGCGAGCCGTGCCGGTCGTGCTGGGCGCGGCACGCCTGCGGCGGCGAGTGCTACCACCGCGCGCACGCCGCCGGCGCCGGCTACACCGGCGTGCTGCCGCAGACGTGCCGGTCCCGCAAGTCCATGATCGGGCTGACCATCGAGCTGTTCGCCGACCTGGCGCAGCATCGCCCGGACGTGCTGCGCCGCGTGGTGATGAAGGACTACAGCCGGCCGGAGCCGAACTGGGCGGCCTACGACTACCCGGACCTGTCGCCCTACCTCGCGGCGCCGGCATGACCAGCACGATCCCCGCCTCCCTCGACGCGCTGGCGGAACGGCACGCCCGGCCGCTGCGGGGCCTGCGCGACGGACCCCGCGACGGACTCCGTGACGGTCGCCAGGTTGGCCGGCGCGACAAGGCATGCACGACCGGCACGCACCGGGTCCGCCCGCTCGCCGAGACCGTCGAGCTGGCGCGGGCGTGCCTGCCGGCGGCCGGGGTGAGCCGGGTCGCCGACGTCACCGGCCTCGACTGCCTCGGCATTCCGGTGGTCAACACCATCCGGCCGGACGCCGAGCCGCACAACCTGACGGTGACGTGCGGCAAGGGCGTCACCCGCGAGGCGGCCGTCGCGTCGGCCATGATGGAGGCCGTCGAGCGACACTGCGGCGAGCAGGGCGGCCGGGCCGGCGCCCCCGGCACCATGGCGGAGGTGGCGGCGCTGTCCGAGGACGCCACGCCGCTGCATCCCACCCGGCTGGTGCTCGCCCGAGACCACGAGTGGACCCCGGACACCCCGCTCGAGTGGTGGCCCACGCTCAACCTCGCCGACGAGCGGCTGGTGCTCGTGCCGGCCGCCGCCGTGTTCACCCCGTACAAGAAGCCGCCTCGGCTCATCGGCGGCTACTCCGACGGGCTGGCGGCCGGGAACTCGCCGACCGAGGCGGTCGTGCACGCCCTGTACGAGCTGGTCGAGCGGGACTGCACGGCATTCGGCGAGACGCTGCTCGACGGTGTGCGGCTGGACCTGGACTCGCTGGACGAGCCGGCGGCCGGGTTGGCCGACCGGCTCGTCCGCTCGGGCGTCGAGCTGCACCTGTTCATGTTCACCAACGACATCGGCGTGCCGACGGCGTACGCGGTGATCGACGACACCGTGCGCCGGCTGCCCTGGCTGGTGTGCGCGGGCGCCGGCTGCCACCTCGACCCGGCGGTCGCCGTGTGCCGGGCGATCACCGAGGCCGTCCAGTCCCGGCTGTCGATCATCTCCGGTGGCCGGGAGGACCTCGCCCGGCTGACCGCCAACCGGCGCGGCTCCTACGAGGCGGTGCGGGAGCTGCTGACGCCGTGGCTGCGGATGCCGGGCGGCGTACGGCTCGCCGAGTTCCCCAACCAGTCGACCGGCTCGCTCTCCGACGACCTGACTGTCCTCATGGGACACTTGCGGCGCGTCGGCCTCGGAGTGGTGCTGGCGACCGAGCTCAACCGGTTCCCCATGCCGTTCTCGGTTGTGCGGGTGATCGTGCCCGGACTCGAGTTCTTCCACGAGGAGCGGGATCGGATGGGCGCCCGCCTGTTCGCCCGGTTGATGAGCAAGCGGAGCACGGTATGACCCGCACGGCGATCTTCCTCGGCCCGTCGCTCGCCGGACAGGCGCGGGCGCCCGAGGTGTCGGGAGCGCCGCGGGTGCTCGTCCGGCCACCCGTGCGGCACGGCGACCTGCTCGACCTGCCCGACGTCGAGCGCGGCGGCTGGGATGTGTACATCGTGGACGGTGAGTTCGGACAGAGCCTCGCCGTCACCGTCACCGAGATCCGCACGGTGCTGCGGGCCGGCAACCGCGTCGCGGGCTGCTCCAGCATGGGCGCGCTGCGGGCCGCCGAGTGCGGGCCGATCGGCATGACCGGGCACGGCTGGGTGTACGAGGCGTACGCGTCCGGGGCCATCGACGGAGACGACGAGGTCGCCCTGCTCTACGACCCGGACACCTACGAGCCGGTGACCGTGCCGAGCGTGAACGTCCGGTGGCTGGTGACGACGCTCGTCCGGGACGGGCGGCTGGGCCAGGCGGACGCCGACCGCGCGGTCGCGGTGACCCGCGCGATCTTCTTCGGCCGCCGCACCCCGGGGGCGCTGCGCCGCGCATTGTGCGCCGAGGGGCTCGACGCGGTGGCCGAGCACGTCACCGAGGACCGTCTGTCCACCTGGGACCGCAAGCGGCGCGACGCGGCGGAGCTCGTCCGCACCGCACTCGTGGCGTAGCACCGCGATGCGTCCGCTTCGATCCCGGCGAGCCTCCGCGGACCTGTCCGCGCGGCCTCTCGGCCGGGACTTCTGGAAGATCTGGGCGGCGGCCGTGGCCAACCGCTTCGGCGACCAGGTTCGGGTGGCCTCGTTCGCGTTGCTCACCGCGGACGCGACCGACGACGCCGTGTGGCTCGGCGTGGTGATCGGGTGCAACTACCTGCCGTGGCTGCTGTTCGGGTTGCTCAGCGGGGCGGCGGTGGACCGGCTGGACAAGCGGCGGGCGTTCGTCGCGGCCGACCTCGGCCGGGCCGTGCTGTGCGGGCTGCTGGTCGTGTCGGTGTTCGCCGGCACGGTCGACGTCGCGGTGCTCGCCGCGTTCGCGTTCGTCCTCACCGGCCTGCAGACGGTCAGCGACGCCGCGTTCACCGCGATGCTGCCGAGGGTCGTGGCGCGGGACCGGCTCGCGGAGGCCCACTCGCGGCTCTCCGCCGCGCAGGGCGTCGCCGGGCAGTTCCTCGGCCCGCCGGTGGCGGTCGCCCTGTTCGTCGTCGCACACGCGCTGCCGTTCGCGGCCAACGCGTGCACGCTCGTGTTCGCCGCCATGCTGGTGCTGCGCGTGCGCGTGCCACGGGACAGCGGCGGCGCGCTGCGCGACCTGCGGGCGCGGACCTTGTTCGGCGACGTGGCGGCGGGGCTGCGCTGGGTGCGGGACAACCGCGCGGTGGCGGCGTACGGGTACGCGGTCGGCGTGATGAACTTCGCCTCCGCCGGGGTGCAGGCCACGCTCGTGCTGTACACGGTGCGGGAGCTCGGTCTGCCGGCCGGGGTGTACGGGCTCGCGCTGGCCGCGTGGGGCGGCGGCGCGATAGCGGGGAACCTGGTCGCGCCGCTCGCGCTGCGCCGGGTGGGCCCCGCCACGCTGGCGAAGCTCGCCCAGACCTGCCAGGTCGTGGGCTACGGGCTGCTCGTGGTGGCCGACGGCGCGCCGGAGATGTTCCTGGCGCTCGCGCTCAACGGGTTCGGCGCGGGCAACTGGAACGTGACTTCGACCGCCGTCATCCAGGCGGCCTCGCCGGTCGACCTGCTTGGCCGGGTGGGCAGTGTCATGCGGATGGTGTCGTTCGGCACGGCGCCGCTCGGCGCGCTTGCCGGCGGTGTGCTGGCGGACGTGGTGAGCCTGCGCGCGCCGGCCGCGGTGGGGGTGGTGGCGAGCGTCGCGGCGATCTGGGTGCTGGCGTCGCTGACGGAGAAACCTGGGGCGAGACCGGGGGAGAGATCGGGGGTGCGGACGTGACCGTCGACATGCGGGCGAGTGCTCTGGACGAGGACCGGGCGGCGCTGCTGCGGGCCCACGCCATCCTCGCCGGGCACGAGCGGGCCGACCTGCCGACGCGGTTCGCCGTGCGGCCGCGGGAGCTGCTGAGCGTCGCCGAGGTCGAGCGGGTGCTCGCCGTCGGGTTGCTGCGCTATCCCTACCTGGCGCTGGTGCGCGACGGCGTTCCCGTGCCCATCAAGGAGTTCACCACGGGGCGGCGGGTCGCGGCCACCGACCTCGCGTTCTACGTCGACGGGCCCGCGGTCGCCGCCGGGTTCGCCGCCGGCGCCACGGTCGTACTCAACGCCATGGAGGACTGGCACCCGCCGGCCGACGCGCTCGCCGGCGAGCTGACCGCCGCCACCGGGGGACGCGTGCAGGTCACCGCGTTCCTCACGCCTCCTGGCGCGCGCGGCCTCGCCGTGCACCGCGACGACGTGCACGTGTACGCCATCCAGCTGGCCGGCGCGAAGGCGTGGACACTGCACGCGCCGCCGGCCGGCGAGGCGTGGGCCCCGGGCCCGCTCGCGGAGCCGCCGGCCGACCCCGTGGAACACGTGACGCTCGCCGCGGGGGAGTGCCTGTTCCTCCGCAGGGGCCGCCCGCACGCGGCGACCGCCCAGGACGGCGTGTCCCTGCACATCAGCTTCACGATCCGCTACCCGAAGGTCGCCGACGTCGTGCGGGACGTGCTGCTCGGCCGGGTGGCCGACGGGGGCTACCTCGCGGCCGACCCGGACGTCGCGGCCGCCCAGCTGCGGGCCGCGTTCGCCGCCGTCGGGCTGACCGGGGTGGACGCCGCGGCCGTCGCCGCCGGCA
>NZ_JBOHGB010000060.1:0-38867 GCF_050699935.1 Actinophytocola sp. | reverse complement strand
CCGCCGGCCGAACCCGCGACCGCGCCGCGCACCGAACCCGCCGCCGCGCGACGCGAAGTGCCCAAGACCGAACCCGCGGAGCCAACAGCCGAGCCCACTACCGAGCCCGCGGCCGCGTCGGCCGGCCAGGGGCGCATCGACGCGGTCGGCATCAGGCGGGCCTGGTCCGCCGTGCTGGAGAAGGTTCGGGAGGCCAGCCGCAGCACGGAGGCCATGCTCACCAACGCGAGCGTGCAGTCCGTCGAGGGCGACACGGTGACCATCGGGCACACCGCCGCGCCCCTCGCCCGCCGGCTCGCCGAGGCCCGCAACGTCGACGCGATCGCGGACGCGCTCGAGGCCGTGTTCGGCGGCACCTGGCACGTCCGCTGCGTGCATGCCGACCAGAGTGGGCCGGGGGCGGCCGCCGCGCCCAGGCCCGCGAGGGCCGAGCCGCCGACCTACCAACGTCCGACCCAGCCGGCGCCCAAGCCGGCCGCCCAGCCGGCGCGCGAGCAACGGCCCACGGCCCCGCCGGAGCGGGCCGACGAGCCGCCACTCCCGCCGGAGCCCCCGGACGACGAGGACTATTACTCCGCCGGCGGTCCGGAACCGGATCCGCCGGCCAACCCGGAGGCCGACATGGTCCGGCTGCTCACCGACAGGCTGGGCGCGCGGCCGCTCGAAACGTAGTCAGGCCAGGTAGACGAGGATGCCGGCGGCGATCGCCGCCGCGTAGGAGCGCTGGCCTGCCGGGCTCGAGAACGCGGCCGCCTCGGCGGCGTTGCGCATGTTGCCGCACTCCACGAGCACCGCCGGCCGCGTCGACAGGTTCAGCCCGCCCAGGTCGTCGCGCGGCGAGAGGCCGTGCGACCCGACGTAGGTCGACAGCGGGAAGCCGGCCGAGGAGAGGCCGTCGCGCATCGTGCGGGCCAGGCGCAGGGACGGCTCGCCCTGCGCGGCGTTGAGCGGCGGTGACGAGTAGGCGACGTGGAACCCGTGCGCCGCCGGGTTGGTCGAGCCGTCCGCGTGGATCGACACGACCGCGTCCGCCGCGGCGTCGTTGCCGACCGCCGCCCGCTCGTTCACACACGGGCCGATGCCCCTGTCGTTCGGGCGGGTGAGCCGGACCTCGATCCCGCGCGCCTCGAGGATGGCGCGGACCCGCACCGCCACGGACCAGGTGAAGGCATGCTCCGGGTAGCCGGCGCCGGTCGCCGTCCCGGTGGTGTTGCACGGCTTGGTCCGCCCGCGCCCCGCCGGCACCAGCTCGTTGATCACGTCGGGGTTCGCCGCGTTGTCGCCGTTGTGCCCCGGGTCTAGCACGACCACGCCGGAGACGGGCGGTGGTGCGGGTTTCGTCGTCCGCGGGGTGGTGCTCGTCGAGCGCGGCACGGTCGAGGGCGGGGGAGCGGTCCGCTGCGCGGTCGCGATGCTCGGCGAGGGCGGTGGAGCGGACGCGGACCCGGCGGTCGAGGTGGCGCAGCCGGCCAGCGTGAGCAGGCACGTCACCACCGCCAGGGATCTGCGCACCGGCTCACCATGCCACACCGCGGACACGGCTACGCTGGGACACGACACCCGAGGAGAGGAGCCCGAGTGCAACCCGGTGGCGTTCCAGACATGCAGCAGATCCTGCAGCAGGCGCAGCAGATGCAGGAACAGCTGATGGCCGCTCAGGAGGAGCTGGCCAACGCCGAGACCACGGGCAGCGCGGGCGGCGGGCTCGTGACCGCGGTGGTCTCCGGCTCGGGTGAGCTGAAGTCGCTGACGATCGACCCGAAGGCGGTCGACCCCGAGGACACCGAGACGCTGGCCGACCTGATCGTGGCGGCCGTGCGCGACGCCAGCAGCAGCGCGCAGCAGCTGGCCGCGGACCGGATGGGTGGGCTCGCCGGTGGGCTGGGCGGGCTCGGCCTGCCGGGCGCGTAGTCGCAGATGTACGAGGGCCCGGTCCAGGACCTGATCGACGAGCTCGGCCGGCTGCCCGGCGTCGGGCCGAAAAGCGCCCAGCGGATCGCGTTCCACCTGCTCGGCGCCGATCCGGTCGACGTGACCCGGCTGCAGGAGGCCCTGCAGCGGGTCAAGGAGGGCGTGGTCTTCTGCGACATCTGCGGCAACGTCTCCGAGGAGGCGACCTGCCGCATCTGCCGCGACGCCCGCCGCGACCCGAGCTCGGTGTGCGTGGTGGAGGAGCCGAAGGACGTGCTCGCCATCGAGCGGACGCGCGAGTTCAAGGGCCGCTACCACGTGCTGGGCGGCGCGCTGGACCCGCTGTCCGGCATCGGGCCCGACCAGCTGCGGGTACGGGAGCTGCTCGCGCGCATCTCCGACCAGGAGGTCACCGAGGTGATCCTGGCGACCGACCCGAACACCGAGGGCGAGGCCACCGCCACCTACCTGGTCCGCATGCTGCGTGACTTCCCCGGCCTCGCCGTGACCCGCCTGGCGTCCGGCCTCCCGATGGGCGGCGACCTGGAGTTCGCCGACGAGCTCACCCTCGGCCGGGCTCTCTCCGGCCGCCGCGCGGTGTGAGTGCCCGACCGACACCGTCGCGGCCCGATGACGAACCCGGCGGCCTGAGGCTCGAGCCCGGTCCACCGCGGCTCGGGGCCGTGACGCTCGTGGCGATCGACGGCCCGTCCGGGTCGGGGAAGTCCTCCCTGGCCGACGAGCTCGCCGCCTACCTCGGCGCGACGATCGTTCGCACGGACGACTTCGCCACGTGGGACGACCCCGTCGCGTGGTGGCCCCGCCTGCGCGAGGGCGTCCTAAAGCCCCTCGCCCGCGGCCGGGCGGGTCGGTACACGCGGACCGAATGGACCGGCGGAATGCCCCGTCCGGGCGAGATCATCACTGTCAACCCGCCGAAAGTACTGCTGCTAGAAGGTGTTTCCGCCGGCCGCCGATCGATCAGGCCCGCGTTGTCCGCACTCGTTTGGTGCGAGGTTCCCGACCGCGCAGAGCGACTGGCCCGGGCCGTGGCCCGAGACGGCGAGAGTTCCAGGAAACCGCTTGCTGCCTGGCAGAAGTTCGAGGACGGCTGGTTCGCCGTGGACGACACGAAAGCCGCCGCCAGCCACAGAATGTGATCACGGCCCGGCACAACGTGCATAATCTGCGCTCGTGTTCCCGGATCGTAACCTCACCTGGTTAAACCATGTAGAAGACAGGGGCTATGGTCTGCCACCGAGCGGTGAGATCCCGACAAACCCTGAGGAGCGCGCGATGGCTTACCCGCGATCCGCGCCAACTCGGCCGACAACCGACATCGGGCCGGGGATGGTGCGATTCGCGCTCGACTCCAACCGAGCGCCGGCCGACCACCGGGGTGCCGGGCCGGCGGGGCTGGGCAGCGCATGAGCGCTCCGCTCGACGTGTCGGAGAGCTCGAGCACCTCGACCGATGCGCTCCTGTCTGGAGTCGGCGCCAAGGCGATCCGCGGTCGCTCGCTCGGCCAGATCGCGTTGCTGCGACTCAGGCGCGACCGGGTCGCCGTCGGCGGCGCGGTCGTCATCATCGTCCTGATCCTGATCGCGATCAGCGCGCTGCTCCTGGACCGGGTGTTCGGCGTGATCGAGCCGAACAAGTTCAACGAGGACCTCATCGACGGGTCCACGCTGATCCCCGAGGGCACGTTCGGTGGGATGAGCTGGGACCACCCGCTCGGCGTGGAACCGCTCAACGGCCGGGACATTCTCACCCGCGTCTACACCGGGTCGTGGATCTCGCTGCTCATCGCGTTCTCCGCCACCCTGCTCTCCGTCGTGATCGGTACGACGATGGGCGTCATCGCCGGGTTCTTCGGCGGCTGGGTCGACACGGTGATCAGTCGCACGATGGACGTGTTCCTGGCCATCCCCATCCTGGTGTTCGCCATCGCGCTCGCCGGAGTCGTGCCGGACAACGCCTTCGGGCTGTCCGGCGACGGGCTGCGCATCGTGCTGCTGATCTTCATCATCGGGTTCTTCAGCTGGCCCTACATCGGCCGAATCGTGCGGGGACAGACGCTGTCCCTGCGAGAACGGGAGTTCGTGGACGCCGCCCGCAGCCTCGGCGCGCGGCGTCCGTACATCCTGTTCCGCGAGCTTCTGCCCAACCTGGTGGCGCCGATCCTCGTGTACACGACGTTGATGATTCCGACGAACATCCTGTTCGAGGCGGCGTTGTCGTTCCTGGGTGTCGGTATCCGGCCGCCGACCCCCACCTGGGGCGGCATGCTCTCCGACGCGGTGCGGTACTACACACTGCCCCACTTCATGCTCTGGCCCGGATTGGCGATCTTCATCACCGTTCTGGCGTTCAACCTGTTCGGCGACGGCCTCCGTGACGCCCTAGACCCGCGGTCCAGATGACAAGGCCAGGTCGTGAGTTGACCGGCTTCCCAAGAGATAGGGGTGCATCAGCAAGATGAAACGAAAGCGTCTGATCACCGCGACCGCGGTGAGCGCGGTTGTCGCGTTGGTCGTGTCCGCCTGTGGCGGTGGCGACGGCGATGGCGATGGCAACGGTGGGAACGCCGAGCCCGCGTTCAACGCCGCCGTCGGCAAGATCTACAACCCGTCCGACGAGACGGGCGGGATAATCAAGATGGCCAACAACGGCGACTGGGACTCGCTGGACCCCGGGGAGACCTACTACGGCTATTCCTGGGACTTCCTGCGCCTCTACGGCCGGGCCCTGGTGATGTACAAGATCGCGCCGGGTGAGGAGAGCGGGGAGCTCGTGCCCGACCTCGCGGAGAGCCTCGGCGAGTCCAGCCCGGACGCCAAGACCTGGACGTACAAGATCCGCAAGGGCGTGAAGTACGAGGACGGCACCGAGGTGACCGCCCACGACGTCAAGCACGCGGTGCTGCGGTCCACGGACAAGGAGACCTTCCCCAACGGTCCGGCGTACTGGGAGGGCTTCCTCAACCTGCCCGAGGGCTACCAGGGTCCGTACAAGACGCCTGACATGAACACCGACCAGGCGATCGAGGTCCCGGACGACCAGACGATCATCTTCAAGCTCAAGACACCGTTCTCCGGCATGGACTACCTGGCCCAGCTGCCGCAGACGGTGCCGGTGCCCGAGGACAAGGACAAGGGCGCGCAGTACCGCGAGCACGTGATCTCGACCGGCCCGTACATGTTCGACACCAACGAGCTGGGCAAGCGGTTCACGCTCAAGCGCAACCCGGAGTGGAGCAAGGAGACCGACCCGAACCGCAACCCGCTGCCGGACGGCTTCGACGTCGCGCTGAACGTCAACCAGGACGACATCGACAACCAGCTGATGTCCGGCGACCTGCACGTGCACGTCACCGGCACCGGCCTCGGCTCGGCCGCACAGGGCCGGGTGCTGTCCGACGAGTCCCTCAAGGCGGAGGCCGACAACCCGTATCTCGTGCGCCTCTGGTACACCTCGGTCAACCCGCAGGTGGCGCCGCTGGACAACATCGACTGCCGCAAGGCGATCATGTACGCGACCGATCGCACGGGCTATCAGCGGGCGATGGGCGGTGACGTCGCCGGTGGCGACATCGCCACCCACCTGCTGCCGCCGCAGATCCCTGGCTCGCAGGACTTCGACCTCTACCCGGCCGGCGAGGACAACAAGGGTGACCTCGACAAGGCGAAGCAGCACCTGAAGGACTGCGGGCAGCCCGACGGCTTCGCCACGAACATCACCTACCGCAACGAGCGGCCGCAGGAGAAGGCAGTCGCCGAGGCGTTGCAGCAGTCGCTCAAGCGGGTGGGCATCGAGCTCACGCTCAAGGGCTTCCCGCAGGGTGACTACTTCTCGCAGTACGCCGGCCGCCCGCCCTACGCCAAGCAGAACAACCTCGGCCTCGTCGTCAACGGCTGGGGCGCGGACTGGAACGACGGCTTCGGGTTCCTCTCGCAGATCGTGGACAGCCGGGTGATCCGGGAGACCGGCGGCTCGTCCAACATCAGCGTCCGGATCCCCGAGGTCGACCAGGCGCTGGACGCCGCGCTGGTCGAGCTGGACGAGGGCAAGCGCGAGCAGATCTACGCCGACATCGACAAGCGGGTCATGGAAGAGGCCGTGATCCTGCCCGGTGTCATCGCGAAGGTCCTGCTCTACCGCGGTAAGGGCCTGACCAACGTGTTCATCAACGAGCAGTACGGCTACTACGACTACATGGCCATGGGAGTCGAGCAGTAGTCGTCCGGCCGTAGCGTCTCGTCAGACCGATGACGGCGACCGGTGACCGGCTCGGGACCTCGTTCCGGGCCGGTCACCGACGCCGAACTCGCCCCGTGGAGAGAGCACATTGATCGCGTACATCATCAGGCGGCTCATCGCGGCGGTGGTGCTGCTCTTCGTCGTCAGCGCGGTCACCTTCTCGATCTTCTTCCTCGTGCCGAAGATCGCCGGTGGTGGCCCGGAGAGCCTCGCCTCTCGTTACGTGGGACGGTCGGCCACCGAGGAGACGGTCAAGCTGATCGCCGACCGGCTCGGCTTCTACGACCCCGTCGTCGTCCAGTACGGCAACTGGGTCAAGGGGATCGTCGTCGGGTCCGAGTACGACTACGGCGCGGGTGTCGAGCAGTGCCCGGCGCCGTGCCTCGGCTACTCGTTCATCACCCAGCAGCCGGTGTGGCCGGACCTGCTCGACCGGGCACCGGTGACCCTGTCGCTCGCGGTGGGGGCGGCGGTCATCTGGGTGCTCGCCGGAGTGTCCATCGGAGTGCTCTCCGCGCTCAAGCGGGGCACCATGTTCGACCGGGGCGCGATGGGCGTGGCGCTCGCCGGCGTCTCCCTGCCGATCTTCTTCACCGGTCTGATATCCCTCACGTTCTTCAGCTACACACTGGGGTGGACCGCGCGCGGCGGCAGCTTCACCCCGATCGAGGAGAACCCGGCGGAGTGGGCGTACGCCCTGATCCTCCCGTGGATCACGCTGGCGTTCCTGTTCTCCGCCCAGTACGCGCGCCTGACCAGAGCTGGCATGCTCGAGACGATGGGTGAGGACTACATCCGCACGGCGCGGGCGAAGGGCCTGGCAGAAGGCAGGGTGGTGGTCAAACACGGCCTGCGCGGCGCGCTCACGCCGATCCTGACGATCTTCGGACTCGACGTCGGCCTGCTGCTCGGCGGCGCGGTGCTCACCGAGAGCACCTTCTCGCTCAACGGGCTCGGCAAGTACGCGGTCGATGCGATCAACAACAACGACATCCCGAAGGTCATGGGCGTGGTGCTCTTCGCGGCGACCTTCATCGTGATCGCCAACCTGATCGTGGACCTGCTGTACGCGGTCATCGACCCGAGGGTGCGGACCTCATGACCCAGATTCCTGACGAGCCGCTCGGCGGGGTGGACATCTATGACCGGCCGGCCGAGGGTGTCGGCCCGTTCCTCGAGGTGCTCGACCTGAAGGTGCAGTTCCCGACCGACGACGGCGTGGTCAAGTCGGTCGACGGGCTCTCGTTCCACGTCGACCGCGGCAAGACCCTCGGCATCGTGGGCGAGTCCGGCTCCGGCAAGAGCGTGACCAGCCTGTCGATCATGGGACTGCACAAGGAGGGCACCGCCGAGATCAGCGGTGAGATCATGCTGAACGGCCAGAACCTGGTCGGCATCGACCCGGAACGCGTGCGCGCGCTCCGCGGCAAGAACATGGCGATGATCTTCCAGGACCCGCTGTCGGCCCTGCACCCGTACTACACGGTGGGCAACCAGATCGTCGAGGCGTACCGGATCCACCACGACGTGAGCAAGTCGGTGGCGCGCAAGCACGCCATCGAGATGCTCGACCGGGTCGGCATCCCGAACCCGGGCTCGCGCGTCGACGACTACCCCCACCAGTTCTCCGGCGGCATGCGCCAGCGCGCGATGATCGCGATGGCGCTCTCGTGCGACCCGGAGCTGCTGATCGCGGACGAGCCGACCACCGCGCTGGACGTGACCGTGCAGGCGCAGATCCTCGACCTCATCCGGGACCTGCAGGAGGAGTTCAACTCCGCGGTCATCATCATCACCCACGACCTCGGCGTGGTCGCCGAGCTCGCCGACGACATCCTGGTGATGTACGCGGGCCGCGCGGCCGAGTACGGCACGGCCGACGACATCTTCACCGAGCCGCAGCACCCGTACACCTGGGGGCTGCTCGGCTCGATGCCGCGGTTGGACCGCGAGCGTTCCGAGCGGCTGCTGCCGATCCAGGGCACGCCGCCGAGCCTGATCAACGTGCCGCCCGGGTGCCCGTTCCACCCGCGATGTGCCTACGGCGGGCTGAACAACGGCCTGAGCGAGACCGAGGTGCCGGTGCTGCGTGACGTCGGCGGCGGGCACCACATCGCGTGCCACCTGTCCGCGGAGAACCGGCTGCGGTTGTGGAACGACGAGATCAAGCCGAAGCTGTAGAACGGGGACCGATCGTGACTGCTGAACCCGACCAGGCGACGCCCACCGCGGGCTCGGACCCGGGGGACGAGCTGCTGTCAGTTTCCGGGCTGCGGAAGCACTTCCCGGTCCGGCGCGGGCTGCTGCAGCGCAAGGTCGCGGCGGTGCAGGCCGTCGACGGGCTCGACTTCTCGGTGCGGCGCGGCGAGACGCTGTCGCTGGTGGGCGAGTCCGGCTGCGGCAAGACGACGACGGGCCGGCTGATCACCCGGCTGCTCGAGCCGACCGACGGCAAGATCGTGTTCGACGGCCACGACATCAGCCACATCTCGACCGGCCGGATGCGCCCGCTGCGCCGCGACGTGCAGATGATCTTCCAGGACCCGTACTCGTCGCTGAACCCGCGGCACACGGTCGGCACGATCGTCGGCGCGCCGTTCAAGCTGCAGAAGGTCAAGACGGAGTTCGGCGTCAAGAAGGCCGTGCAGGACCTGCTCGAGCTGGTGGGCCTCTCGCCCGAGCACTACAACCGCTACCCGCACGAGTTCTCCGGCGGCCAGCGCCAGCGCATCGGCATCGCGCGCACGCTGGCGTTGCGCCCGAAGCTGATCGTGGCCGACGAGCCGGTGTCCGCGCTCGACGTGTCCATCCAGGCCCAGGTCGTGAACCTGCTGGAGGACCTGCAGAACGAGCTGGACCTGACGTACGTGATGATCGCGCACGACCTGTCGGTGGTCCGGCACGTGTCCGACCGCGTGGCGGTCATGTACCTGGGCAAGATCGTCGAGCTGGGCGACCGGACCAACGTGTACGAGCGGCCGATGCACCCGTACACGGTGGCGCTGCTGTCCGCGGTCCCGATCCCCGACACCGCACGGCGCCGCCACCGCGAACGGATCCGGCTGGTGGGCGACGTCCCGAGCCCGATCAACCCGCCACCGGCGTGCCGCTTCCACACCCGGTGCTGGAAGGCGCAGGAGATCTGCTCGACCGAGGAGCCCCCGCTGGCCGAGCTGGCGCCGGGCCACCGGGTGGCGTGCCACTTCCCGGAGAACGTCGACCGGCTCACCATCGACCCGTCCGGTGCCGCTTCCCCGGAGTCCGAGTCCACCTCCTGAACGCCCGGCGCTGCCGGAGTCGGGCCGGTCGCCGCGACCCGACCCGAAGGCTCGGACGGCTCAGCGGTGTGCGCGGTTGATCGCCGAGACCACCGCGCGCAGCGACGCCGTGACGATCGAGCTGTGCACGCCCACGCCCCACAGGACCAGGTCGCCGACCGTGCACTCGACATAGGCCGCGGCGCGGGCGTCGTCGCCCGAGGTGAGGGCGTGCTCGGTGTAGTCGAGGACCCGCACGTCGTAGCCGACCGACGCCAGGGCGTCCACGAAGGCCGCGATCGGACCGTTGCCGGAACCGGAGATCTCGTGCCGGTCGCCCTCCACGTCGACCGACGCGGTGATCTCGTCGTGGCCCTCGCCGTCGTCGCTGATGCGCTGCTCGTGCAGGGCCACCGGCGAGGCGAGCTCGAGGTACTCCGAGGAGAAGGTCGACCACATGAGGGCGGGGGAGACCTCGCCGCCCTCGTTGTCGGTGTACTGCTGGATCACCTGGGAGAACTCGATCTGCAGCCGGCGCGGCAGGTCGAGCTGGTGCTCGGTCTTCATCACGTAGGCCACGCCGCCCTTGCCGGACTGCGAGTTAACCCGGATGACCGCCTCGTAGGTCCGGCCGACGTCCTTCGGGTCGATCGGCAGGTACGGCACCTCCCACGGGTGCTCGTCGACCGGCCGGCCGGCGCGGGTCGCCTGCTCCTGGAGGTGGTCGAAGCCCTTCTTGATCGCGTCCTGGTGCGAGCCGGAGAAGGCGGTGAACACCAGGTCGCCGCCCCACGGGTGCCGCTCGCCGACCGGCAGCTGGTTGCAGTACTCGACCGTGCGCCGGATCTCGTCGATGTCGGAGAAGTCGATCTGCGGGTCGATGCCCTGGCTGAACACGTTCATGCCGAGCGTCACCAGGCAGACGTTGCCGGTCCGCTCGCCGTTGCCGAACAGGCACCCCTCGATCCGGTCCGCGCCCGCCTGGTAGCCCAGCTCGGCGGCGGCCACCGCGGTGCCGCGGTCGTTGTGTGGGTGCAGCGAGAGCACGACCGAGTCGCGGCGCTCCAGGTTGCGGTGCATCCACTCGATCGAGTCGGCGTACACGTTCGGCGTCGCCATCTCCACCGTCGCCGGCAGGTTGATGATCGCCGGACGGTCCACAGTGGGCTGCCAGACGTCGGTGACCGCGTTGCACACCTCGACCGCGTAGGACAGCTCGGTCCCGGTGTAGGACTCCGGCGAGTACTCGAACCGGAAGTCGGTGTCGGAGTTCTTCTGGGCGTACTCGAGCACCATCTCCGCCGCCGAGGTGGCGATCTTCTTGATGCCCTCGCGTTCCTCGCGGAAGACCACGCGCCGCTGCAGGATCGACGTCGAGTTGTAGATGTGGACGATCGCCCTGTTCGCGCCCTGCAGCGCCTCGAAGGTCCGCTCGATCAGCTCCGGTCGGCACTGCGAGAGCACCTGGATCGACACGTCGTCGGGTACCGCGCCGTCGGCGATGATCTCGCGGACGAAGTCGAAGTCGGTCTGGGACGCGGCGGGGAAGCCGACCTCGATCTCCTTGTAGCCCATGCCTACGAGCAGCTCGAACATCCTCCGCTTGCGCGCGGGCGACATCGGGTCGATCAGCGCCTGGTTCCCGTCCCGCAGGTCGACCGCGCACCACTGCGGCGCGCGGCTGATCGCCTTGTCCGGCCAGGTGCGGTCGGGCAGCGAGACCGGCTCGACGAGCTCGGCGAACGGGCGGTAGCGGTGCACGGGCATGGTCGTGCCGCGCTGGGTGTTCCAGGCGGGCTGGCCGGCGGGCGCCGGGCGGGACGGCACGCTGATTCTGCTGTGCGCGGCACGCTGAGTGTCCTGAATGGTCATGATGTGGGGTTCTCCTGGCCGGTCCGGGTGCTGACTCTTGACCGGCACGGCGTCGCCCCGCGGCGGGGAGCCGGTCTGGTCAGGCCCCGTCGCGGCGAGGAAGGAGGAGAACACGCGCCACGGGCGTCAGCGTAGCGAGCGGGTCCACCCACGGGAAATCACGTTCCACATAGTGGGCCGATCGGCGTAGCACGTTAGTTAGTCACCCACACGTGTTTCGGCACGGGCAGACCCGGGCACCCGATGTCATGGCTACACGTAGATGGACCGTCGGCACAGGCCGAGGCACCGCGGCGCGAGTCGTTTCCAGCGTCGGTGGACTGTTCGCGTTGATCGAGGTCGTCTACATCCTGATGCTCCTCTTCAACGCGAACACGGCGAACCCGTTCTTCCAGTTCGTCCGGACGCTCGCCGAACCGCTCGCGCTCTTCTTCCCCGGCCTGTTCAACTTCGCCAACGACAACCTCGACATCATCGTGAACTACGGCCTGGCGGCCGTGTTCTGGGTCGTCGTCGCGGGTGTCATCGCCCGGCTGGTCGGCCCGTAAAGCCTCCGTAACCGTTGCCTACCGGCTGGTAGTCAGGCGGGGGTGAACGTGTCAGACTTCCCACCATGGCCGCGCGAGCCGAGCGTCCCGAGGACGTCGAGCAGGCATCCCGACAGCGTCGCAGCGCTGGCGAGGTGCGCGCGTCCGTGGTGGGTGTGCTGGCCGGCCTGGTCCGCTGGGTCGGGCTGGTCTTCGCGATCATCCTCGTCGTCCACGTGCTGCTGACCGTGGGCAACGCCAACCCGGACAACGGGATCACGGTGTTCTTCGCCGACGCCGCGGATCCGCTGGCCCTGGCGTTCCGCAACCTCTTCACCCCCGAGAACGCCGAGCTGCGCGTGCTCGTCAACTACGGCCTCGCCGCACTGTTCTGGCTCGTCGTCTCGGCCGTGCTCGCCCGGCTCATCCGCAGGCTCGGCTAGCCGTATAGAACGTGTTCTAACATGGCCGGGTGCCGCAGCTGGTCGAGTTCCCGGCCGAGCTGCCGCGTAACCCGTCCGGCAAGGTCCTCAAGCTACTCCTCCGTCAGCGCAGCCACCGCCGGTGTCCGCGCGCCGCGAGCCGGGCCCAGGCCTCGGTGAACCGCCGCCCCGCGTCGCGGGCGCGGGCGTGCTGGCGCTCGTGGAGCAACCCGAACGTGAACCCGTTCTCGCCGGCGCCGTGCGCCTGCGCGCCGAGCTCGCGCAGCAGCGGCCGGACGACGACGGTGTCCTGGTGCTCGCCGAGGATCCGGGTGACCAGGCGAGCGCGCTCGCGGGTCCGGTCCGCCTTCGCGCCGAGCGCCGGCACCGCGACCTCGGCCGCGTAGCGCAGCCGCTTCGCCGCCTTGCGCACCTCGTGCAGGGCCTCGTCGCCGCCGTCCAGCTTGGCGACCGTGCGCGCGGTCCGGCGGTAGGCCCGCCGCACGTGCTTCGGCAGCTCCCGGCGAGCCGGCCGGCCGGCGCGTTCCGTCAGCGGCGGGTCGGTCACGACGCGGTCGAGCCGGTCGAGCAGGGCCAGGTACCGCTTCGTGCCCAGCGTCCGCGTCACGGCGCGCCGCGCCTGCGCCCGGGCGGGCGAGAAGTGCCTGGTGAGCCGCGCGGCCACGGGACCGACGACGAGCTCGTCGGGCAGCCCGGCGACGGTCTCGGTGAGGTCGGCCTCCATCACCTCCAGGTCACGTGCGGGCCCGAGGCGCGTGCCGAGCCACGCCAGCTCGGCCCGCAGCCGGTCGGCCCGCTCCCGGTCGAGCAGCCCGCGGTACGCCCGCAGGGCGGCTCGCAGCCGCCGGGTCGCCACCCGCATCCGGTGCACGGCGTCCGGGTTGTCGTGCCGGGCCAGCAGATCGTTGCGCAGCAACGCATCCACCTGCCCGGACAGGTACGCGGTGAGCTGGTCGCCGGCGGCGGAGCCGGGCTCCCCGGCGTGCGGCGGTGCCAGCACCCGGGCCAGCTTCGAGCCGTGGTCCGCTCGCCGCAGGCCCGCCTCGCGCAGCCGGCCCTCCACCCGGTCCAGCAGCCCGGCATCGGCCGCCTCCGCCAGCTCCACCTCGACCTCGCGCCATCTGTCCATTGTGGATGATGTGAGGTTCTCGGCCTCGACGCGGTCGTCGGTCAGCTCGGCGAGCGGGGACCCCGCGTCGTCCGCGAGCTGCCAGCTCGTCCGGTGGGTCACGATGCGCGCGACCGGGATGAGCGGCACGCCCCGGCTGTAGCCGAGGGTGAGGTCGACCAGGTCGCCGGGCGGTGTGTTGGCGCGGCCGAGCGGGAAGTGGAGCTCCTCGCGGGTGTCCGTGCCCGCCGGGATCTTGAGGTGCCAGCCGGCGTCCTGGCCGCCCGTGCGCTTGCGCAGCGTGATGCCCGCACGGATCAGGCGCAGGTTGATGGTGTCGTAGTAGACGGCCACCAGCTTCGCCGCACGAGGGCCGGTCGAGGTGCCCATCCCGGCGAGCGACGGCGGCGGGGCGTGCGGAGCGAGCTCGTACTTGCGTTCCCGCTCGGTGTGCGCTCGCCCCGCCGCCATGGTTCATGGCTACCGCACGACGGCCACCGTGTCACCCGGCTGCAACCGGTTGAAGAACCTCTTGGCGGCCGCCCGGGACAGGTGCACGCAGCCATGCGACCGCACCGCGAGGCTCCCCTCGTGGAACGCGATGCCGTCGTTGGTGAAGAACACCGAGTACGGCATCGGCGCGTCGTAGGCCTGGCTCCAGTGATCGATGTCCTTCCAGGTCACCCGGAAGATGCCCGGCGGCGTCCGGTATCCAGGCTTGCCCGTCGTGATCCGCACCGCGCCGTAGGTGACGTGGCCCTTGTCGTCCATGAGCCAGGCCTTCTTGGCGCTCAGGTCGACACACGCCGCCACCCGGCGACCGCACGGCGCCGGTGACGCCGCAGCCGTGGCCGGCGTGACGACCAGTACGACCGACGCCAGCGCCGCCACGCCGGCGACCATGCTCAGGATCTTCCGAAGCTTCCCCATGGTGGACCTCCCGTTGTGTGGTTACGTGTTACCACGAACGGGCGCCATCTAGTCACGCAGTGTCAGGCCGTCGAAGATCAGCGTCAGGTAGTGGTCCGCGAGCTCGTCGGCCGACAGCGGACCGTCCCGCCGGAACCAGTGCACCGCCACCCACACCGAGTCGCGCAGGAACCGGTACGTGACAACGGGATCCAGGTCCGCGCGGAAGTCCCCGGTCTCGACACCGTCGCGCAGCACGGTGATCGCGGCGCGGTGTTCGGACAGCGACCGGATCGAGGCACGCACGAGCTCGCGCAGCGTGGCCGCGGGCGGGCCGCCGGCCTCGACGATCGTGCGGTAGGTGGCGAGCAGCTCGTCGAGGTAGCTGGACAGTAGCTCGTCGAGGATCGTCTCCTTGGCGTCGAAGTGGTGGTAGAGGCTGCCGGACTAGCAAGGTTCCTCGTCGACGCGGTCCGCACACGGGTGGGCCGGCGCGGCGGTGGTCTCGCCGCGGGCCACCCGGCCGACCTGGGCGCGCACGGCTGCGGGAGCTGTTCGCCCGGGTGCCGCTCGACCCGGCGGTGGTCGACGAGGTGATCTTCGGGTGCGTGGACACGATCGGGCCGCGGGCCGGTGACGTGGCGCGGACCTGCTGGCTCGCGGCGAGCCTGCCCGCGGAGGTGCCGGGGTGACCGTCGACCGGCAGTGCGGGTCCTCGCAGCAGGCGGAGTGGGACGACGTGGTTGCGGGTGCACCTGAAGGCCCATTTCCTCACCATGCGCCACGCCGCCGCCGCGCACTGGCGCGCGCTCGCGAAGTCCGGCGCGGCCGTCGACGCCCGGGTGATCAACACCAGCTCCGGCGCCGGCCTGTGGGGCAGCGTCGGCCAGTCGAACTACTCCGCGGCGAAAGGCCGGCATCCTCGGCCTGACCCTGGTCGCGGCCGCCGAGCCGGCTCACTACGGGGGTGACCGTGAACGCGATCGCCCCGTCGGCCCGGACCCGGATTACCGAGGAGCTCTACCCCGACCTGCCGGGTCCCGATGACGTGGCGTCCCTGGTCGTCTGGCTGGGCAGCGCCGAGTCGGCCCACGTGACGGGCCGCGTGTTCGAAGTGGAGGGCGACCGCCTGACGATCGTCAACGGCCACACCCCGGGGTCCCACCACCCGCCGCGACCCGGCCGACGTCGGCTAAGCCGTGGCCGCGCTCCTCGCCGACGCCCCCGGCACGACCCCCGTGTACGGCACCTAGACGCGCCCCCTAGAAGGCGGGGTTTCCCCACTCGCCGGTGAAGGCCAGCTCCGACAGCGGGATGCGGCGGCGCGGCGCGAGCTCCTTCTCCCGGCGCTCGTCGTCGAGCAGGTCCGGCGCGCCGAGCGTGCCCACGGCGATGACGGTCAGCGGCTCCACGTCCGCGGGCAGCGAGAACTCGAGCTTCGCGCCCTCGCGGTCGAACCCGCCCAGCTGGTGGGCGACCACGCCCTCGGCGACCGCCTGCAGCACGAGGTTCTCCGACGCCAGGCCGGTCCCGTACTCCGGTACCGGCAGCCGGCCCTTCTCGTTCGTCGTGACCATGCAGCACATCATCAGCACCGCCGCCGACCACGCCCAGCCCTTGTTCCGCCGCGAGAGCAGCTCGAAGATCCGCGCGTACGTCTCGTCGCCGCGCCGGCCGATCAGGTACCGGGCCGGCTGGGTGTTGCCGCTCGACGGCGCCCACCGGGCCGCCTCCAGCATCGCGCGCAGCGCCACGTCGCTGACCTGGCCGTTCGGGTCCAGCGCCCGCGGACTCCAGCGCGCGGCGATGAGCGGATGCACGGGAACGCTGGTGTGGGCGTCCTTCGAGAGATCACGAGTCATCAGATCGCGTAACCCCACGACGTGATCGAGTAGGCCCCGAACCAGGAGCCGGCCACGACCAGCGCGCACAACGTGAGCAGCGTCGTGGACGGCTTGCGTTTGGCCAGCGCCAGCGCGACCGGGATGAGCAGCGTAAACGCCGGCAGCATCAGCCGCGCCTTGGAGTTCATCAGACCGTTCGCGCACAGGTCCATCGCCAGCACGGTGGCCGCGTACACCATCAGCGGCCACTCCACCTTGCGCACGAACCCGACCACCAGAAGCACGAGCGCGACGACGATCAGCCCGACCGTCGTCACCTCCAGCACCGACCGCGCGTCGGCCAGTGCCTCCAGGCTGAACCGCACGGTGGCCACACCACCGTCGAATCCCGTGCCCCAGCCGCGTTCCTGCAACGCGAACCAGCCGTCCCACTCCCCGGTCCGGGCGGCGACCCAGCCCAGGTAGCCGAGCAGCCCGACCGGCGCGATCATCCCGCCGACCCACGGCCGCCAGCCGTCCCGCCGCCGCACGATCGCCACGATCACCGCGAGCCCGATGGCCAGGACCAGTGCCGCGCCCGTCGAGCGCACCAGCCCGGCGAGCGCACAGCAGACACCGGCGAGGATCCACCGCCGCTCCAGCACGCCGACCAGCGACCACGCGGCCAGCGCGCAGAACATCGCCTCGGAGTAGGCCATCGACAGCACGATCGACATCGGCGTCGCGGCGAACAGCGCCACCAGGATCAGGCCGGTCCGCCGCGAGCCGCCGCGGATGTGCTGGCCCATGCGCGCCAGCGCGTACGAGCAGACGACACCGGACACGATCGTCACCGTGAAGGACGCGCTGACCAACCCGATCCCGCCGGCGCCGTCCACGCCGGCGAACAGCCGCACGATGGTCGGGTAGCCGGGGAAGAACGCGAGCGGCGTCTCGGCGCTGCGCTGGCCGAACGCGTCCACGAGTCCCTGCGGCACCCCCTCGTAGCCCCCCTCGGCGATCGCCAGGAACCACTGGCCGTCCCACGAGCGCAGTGCCTCGGTCACCGACCGGTCCGTCACCGCCGCCATCCAGGTGAGCACGAGCAGGCCGAACTCGCGGATGCCGAGGAAGATCAGCGCGGGCGCGAGCAGCGTGCCGACCCGCCGGACCGTCCATCGCGAGGACACGTCCAGCTCGCTCGTCGGCTCGTTCGCCGGCTTCGCGGGCGACTCCTCCGCGGAGCCGGCGTGGGTCACCTCCGTCGCGGACACCCGTTCCTCCCCCGTCCTACCTCTGCCCAGCTGCTGTCCATCTGCCCCGCCGCTACAGCCTAGGACGAGCATCGGTGCACGTGGCGGCGGCCACACGCGGAACCGAACGGATTCGCCCTCTCCGTTAGGCTCGCCTTGGTCGGCTGAGGAGGTTTCGGACAAGTGGCGCTCGTGGTCCAGAAGTACGGCGGTTCGTCGCTGGAGAACGCGGACCGGATCAAGCGGGTGGCCGAGCGGATAGTCAAGACCCGCAAGGCCGGCAACGACGTGGTGGTGGTGTGCTCCGCGATGGGGGACACCACCGACGAGTTGCTCGACCTGGCTCAGCGGGTGAACCCGGTGCCGCCGGAGCGCGAGATGGACATGCTGCTCACGGCGGGCGAGCGGATCTCGAACTCGCTCGTGGCCATGGCGATCAGCGCGCTCGGCGCGGAGGCCGTGTCGTTCACCGGCTCGCAGGCGGGCGTGATCACCGACTCGATGCACGGCAAGGCGCGGATCATGGACGTGACGCCGAGCCGCGTGCAGGCCTCGCTCGACGACGGCTTCATCTGCCTCGTCGCCGGCTTCCAGGGCGTCAGCCAGGACACCAAGGACATCACGACCCTCGGCCGCGGCGGCTCGGACACCACCGCGGTCGCGCTGGCCGCCGCGCTGACCGCGGACGTGTGCGAGATCTACACGGACGTGGACGGCGTCTACACCGCGGACCCGCGGATCGTGACCAATGCCAGACGTCTCGACCGGGTGCCGTACGAGGAGATGCTCGAGATGGCGGCGTCCGGGGCGAAGGTCCTGATGCTGCGCTGCGTCGAGTACGCCCGGCGTTACGGCGTCCCGATCCATGTTCGCTCGTCGTACACCAACAAGCCGGGCACGATCGTGTCCGGCTCAGTGGAGGACATTCCCGTGGAACAGGCGATGATCACCGGCGTCGCGCACGACCGCTCCGAGGCCAAGGTGACCGTGACCGGCGTGCCCGACCAGGCAGGCGTCGCGGCCCGCATCTTCCGGGTGGTGGCCGACGCCGAGATCGACATCGACATGGTGCTGCAGAACGTGTCCAGCACGGCGTCCGGCCGCACGGACATCACGTTCACGCTGTCGAAGGACAACGGCCCGACGGCGGTGGCGGCGCTGGAGAAGATCAAGGCCGAGCTCGGGTTCGAGGCCGTGCTCTACGACGACCATGTCGGCAAGGTCTCGCTCGTGGGTGCCGGCATGCGCTCGCACCCCGGCGTGACCGCGACGTTCTGCGAGGCGATCGCGAAGGCCGGCGTGAACATCGAGATCATCAACACCTCGGAGATCCGGATCTCGGTGCTGATCCGCGACACCGACCTGGACGAGGCGGTGCGCGCGATCCACGAGGCCTTCGACCTCGGCGGCGACGAGGTGGCGACCGTGTACGCGGGGAGTGGTCGCTGATGGCCGGGACATCGGCACCGACCCTGGCTCTCGTCGGGGCGACCGGCGCGGTCGGCTCGGTGATGCTCGACATCTTCGCCACGCGGTCGACGTGGCCGTGGGGCGAGGTGCGGCTGATCGCCTCGCCGCGCTCGGCCGGGCGGCAGCTGACGGTGCGGGACTCGGCGGTGACCGTGCGGGCGCTCGCGCCCGAGGTGTTCGACGGCGTCGACGTGGCGATGTTCGACGTGCCGGACGAGGTGTCGGCGGAGTGGGCGCCGGTCGCGGCCGCGCGCGGGGCGGTGGTGGTGGACAACTCGGGCGCGTTCCGCATGGACGATGACGTGCCGCTGGTGGTGCCCGAGGTCAACCTGGACATGATCTCGTCGCGGCCGCGGGGGATCATCTCGAACCCCAACTGCACGACGCTGTCGATGATGGCCTCGCTCGGGGCACTGCACCACCGGTTCGGCCTGCGCGAGCTGGTGGTGGCGTCGTACCAGGCCGTGTCCGGGGCCGGCGTGGCCGGCGTGGACCGGCTGGGTGCCGAGCTGGCCGCGGTGGCCGGCAAGGGCGTGGGCGTGCGGGCCGGCGACGTGCGGGAGGCGGTCGAGGCGGCCGGACTGTCCATTGCGGACTCTCCGTTCCCGGCTCCGCTGGCGCTGAACGTCGTGCCGTCGGCCGGTTCGTACAAGGGTGACGGCTGGTTCTCCGAGGAGCTGAAGGTCCGCAACGAGTCGCGGAAGATCCTGGGCATCCCGGACCTGCGGGTGTCCGCGACCTGCGTCCGTGTCCCGGTGGTGACCACGCACTCGCTGGCGGTCCACGCGACGTTCGCGTCCCCGGTCACGGTGGCGCAGGCGCACGAGCTCTTCACGGCGTCGCCGTCGGTGGTCCTGCTCGACGACCCGGCCGCTGGTGTCTTCCCGACCCCGGCCGACGTGGTGGGCGACGACCCGACCTACGTGGGCCGGATCCGCCAGGCGCTGGACTTCCCGAACACGCTGGACTTCTTCGTGTGCGGGGACAACCTGCGCAAGGGCGCCGCGCTGAACACCTACGAGATCGCCGAGGCACTGGCCGCCGGTCTCTAGGCGCCCACGAGGCTCCGGTCCGGCACGAGGTTGAGCCGGCCCACCGCCTCCTGCACGTCTCGGGGCCACAGCCACAGGCGGTAGGCCGGCGGGATGCCGGCGTAGTCCTCGGGTCCGTGCAGCACGCGGCTGCGCATGTCCACGCAGTAGCGCTCGCGCCAGGCGAACCGCTCGGCCGCGCTCAGGTCCTTGCCGTCGACGATCTTCTTCGTGATCTGGAAGAGCCGTTCCAGCGAGCGGTACTCGTAGGCGAGCAGCGTGTTCGGATCGGCCCAGATGCCGAGCGACTTCGACCGCGCGGCCTCCGCGTCCTCGAGCAGCAGCGGCAGGTCGAATTCGCCCGGCACGGCCGGGTAGATCACGAACGGCGCCGCCCACCCCTCGCGGACCATGTCGAGGTTGAAGGTGGAGCGCTCCATGTTGGTCAGGTTCCTGCGCTCGGCCGCGGAGTAGTTCGGCGCGACGTAGGCGAGCAGCCGCCCGTGGTCGTCGAACGGGTTGCTCTTGTCCATCCGGATGAACAGGCTGCGCGTGGTCCCGTTGGGGCGGGTCAGCCGCGCCAGCGCGTTCTGCTTCGCGAACGCGGAGGCGTCCTTGCCCTGCCGGAACTGCAACGTTCCGGCGCGTTCGGTGGCCAGCTTGGGCGCCAAGAACTCGCCGAGCGCCGGCGAGATCGGCGCCCGGCCGGCCTCGATCCATACGGCGAGCTGCGCGAACTCCTGGTCGATGACGGCCGCGCGGGTGTCGCTGCGCGCGGTCACCTCGGGTGTGTCCACCGACAGCATGCGAACCGGCATCCGGATGTTGGGCGTGTCCCCGTCGGTGATGTCGACGAGCGCGCGCGTCTCGTTCGACGACATCGTCACGCCGGCCGGTGTCCAGAAGATCTCAACGGCGTCGATCATGTCCCCATCCGTTCCTCGAGCCCCTGCCCGAAACGTCGCGCCGCGGCCCCGAACCATGACGGGTCGGCCTGTGGATGGTGTGAATGGCGCCTGTGGACAACCTGTCCGGGAGCGTTACGGGACGCGTTGCGGGACGGGCACCGCGAGCCGGGCCGTGCGGCGTTGGCGGGCGATCAGCAGCGCGGCCGCGGCCGCCACCGCCACCCCGCCGACGCCGGCCACCGCGAAGCCCCACGCCGGCGACGAGTGGTCCACCACGAATCCCACGAGCGGCGCGCCCGCCGCCGCACCCAGGGTGAACGCGGACGACTGCATGCCGGTCGCCTCGCCGCGGGCCCCGGCCGGGGCCAGGCGGCTCACCTCCTCGCCCGTGGCGGCGATCGTCGGGGCGCACAGGGCGGACGCGGGGACCAGGGCCAGCGCCAGCAGCCACCACGAGCCCGACGCGAGGCCGATCGGGATCGTCAGCAGGCCCAGCAGCGCCATCAGCGTCACCTGGCCCGGCGCGCGCGACAGCGCCCCATACACGATGCCGCCCGTCGCGGACACCGCGGACCACACGGCGACCACGAGACCGGTGTACGCGAGCTGGTCGGTCGAGCGCAGCTCCGCCACGATCGCCACCTCGGTGCCCGCGAGGATGAACACCGCGCCCGCCGCGATCACCAGCACCGCCACCATCCGCGGGCGAAGCCACGTCCGCCGAGGGACCCGCTCCCCGGTGTCCGTCGCGCGCTCCTCCGCACTGCGCACGGCCGGGTTCACCACGAGCAGCGCCGAGCCGACCGCCACGATGGCCACCGCCATCGCGTACATCGCGGTGACCGTCGAGAACTGCGTCGCGATCAGCACCGCGATCGCCGGCCCGACCATGAACGACAGCTCGGTGGACACCGAGTCCATCGAGTACGCCGTGCGCCGCAGCTCCGTCGGCACCAGGGCGGCGATCGCCTGCCGGCCGATCGACATCGCCGGCAGCTCCAGGAACCCGCCCAGCGCCCCGGCCACCAGCAGCGCCCCGTACGACAGCTGCGAGCCGAAGCCCCAGAACAGCGCCTCGCCGACCATCGTGATCACCAGGACCAGGCGTAAGCCGAACCGGTCGATCAGCCGGCCCATGACCGACGCACCGAGGGCCATGCCGACGGTGACCACGGCCCCCGCCGTGCCGGCCGCGCCGTAACCGTGCTCCAGCCCGACCGCGACCTGCAACGTGAGCACCATGCCGCCGGCGGTCGCGGGCACCCGGGCGAAGAAGATCAGCACCATCAGGGTGCGGACCCCGGGCAGCGCGAGCGTCTGTCGGTAGAGCTGCATAATTGGAGGTGACCTCTCGTGGACTGCGGACGACAGGCAATCTACGAGTGACCACTGACAATCACCGGCACGCTTCTTGATCCGTTCCAGACAGGGTGCCGGTGTAGGGGCACGATGAACGAGCGGACATCGGGCGGGGCGGCGCCCGCCGAGCGGCTGCGGGAGGTGGGGCTGCGGGTCACCGCACCCCGCGTCGCGACGCTCGACTGGCTCGCCGGACACCCGCACGCCACGGCGGACCAGGTGGCCGACGGCGTGCGCGAGCGCCTCGGCTCGGTGTCCACCCAGGCCATCTACGACGTGCTGCACGCCTGCACGCAGAACGGGCTGCTGCGGCGCATCGAGCCGGCGGGCCATCCCGCCCGCTTCGAGACCCGCACCAGCGACAACCACCACCATCTCGTCTGCCGGCTGTGCGGGCGGACCGAGGACGTCGACTACGCCACCGGTGTCGCGCCGTGCCTGGACCCGTCCGAGTCGGCGGGCTTCGCCGTCGACGGCGCGGAAGTGGTGTTCTGGGGCTTCTGCCCCGACTGCGCCGCCAAGGTCGGGGGCACTTTTGACGGTGGAGCAACGCCCGAAGGCTGACCCGCCGGGCCCGCTGCCGGTCAAGCAGGCACACGGGACGGCGTGCGTAAATCCGCCATCCGAGTTCTTCTGCGACTCGGTCGTGTCACTGGTGCCGAACCGTTTTCCCTCGTCACCGAGAGCGTTGTAACCGCTCGTCGCGCGCATCACCCGTCCCAGTACGCACACGGAGCGCCTCGCCGCGAAATTCATGCACGCATTGCTAATCGTTGGTCCGAATCGACGCTCGCGTTGCATGGCGCATTCGGTCAGGTGCGGTGACGATGCCTTATGGAGGAAGCCTTACATCCGAAGGAGAAGTCCGCGAAATGAATCCAAGGCTAATTCGTTTTGTCGTCGCGTTGGCCTCCGCGGCCGTTGTTTCCACGATGGGCGCCGGTATCGCGAACGCTGCCACGGTCGACCGGCTCGACGCCGAGATCGCCGCGGTCGGCGGCCAGACGGACACGCACGCCACGGCCGAATACCTTCGCCAACTGCACGCCTACCTCGCGGGAGCGGCGGACCAGGACGAGGTCGCCGCGGTCCGCGCGGCGGTCGAGGACCTGCGCCCGGTCCTGCGTGTGGTGTCGAAGGCGCCCGTCGAGCGGGCCGCGGTGGCACTGACCGACCGGGCCGACACGCAGGCGGCCCAGCTCGAGCGGGACCTGCCCGGCCTGTCGATCCTCGCGCCGGTCGCCGGGCTGGTGAGCTCGCTGCTCACGACCCTGTTGGACCTGGTCACGAACCTGCTGGGCGGTCTCCCGGTGCCGTTGCCGGTGCCTGACGTGCCGTTGCCGCTGCCCCCGCTGCCGGGCGTCCCGACGCCTGACGTCCCGACGCCGGACGTCCCGGTTCCGGATGTCCCGGTTCCGGACGTCCCCGTGCCTGACGTGCCGGCGCCTGACGTGCCGGCGCCTGACGTGCCTGCGCCGGATGTCCCGGCTCCGGACGTGCCGGCGCCTGACGTGCCCGCGCCTGACGTGCCGGCTCCCGACGTGCCCGCGCCGGATGTCCCGGCTCCGGACGTGCCGGCTCCGGAGGTGCCCGCGCCGGACGTTCCCTGACAGCGGCGGGCAATTCCCACAGGGTCGCGGTAATCCCTTCGAGGGGGGTGGATTACCGCGACCCTGTGCGGCATTTCCGATCATTTAGGCGGTCGGCCGGAAAATGTCGACGACATTCGCGCGGGAACGCAGCGCGAGGCCGGTGCGCAGGGCGCCGGCCGCCTCCGAGACCGCCTCGCGAAATCGCGAGCCGAGGCTGATGAAACTCGTGAAACCGTGAATGAGGTCGTCGTGCTGGCGCTTGACGACGGGCACGCCGGCCTCGCGCAGCCGGTCGGCGAACGCGTTGCCCTCGTCGCGCAGCGGGTCGAAGCCGGCGGTCGCGAGGTAGGTCGGCGGGACACCACGCAGGTCGTCGGCGAGCAGCACGGCGAGCCGCGGGTCGCCGCGGCGCTCGACCCGCGGGCAGTAGTGGTCGATGAACCAGGTCATGTCGTCGTCGGTGAGGAAGAACCCCTCGCCGAACAGGTCCCGCGACCGGCGGCGCACCGACGGGTCGGTGGCCGGGTAGAACAGCAGCTGGAAGACCGGGCGTGGGCCGCCGTTGCGCACCGCGTCGAGGCAGACGGCCGCCGCGAGGTTGCCGCCCGCGCTGTCCCCGCCGACCGCGACGGCCGCCGGGTCCGCGCCGAGCGCCTCGGCATGCTCGACCGCGTACCCGTACGCGGCGAACGCGTCGTCGGCGGCGACCGGGAACGGGTGCTCCGGGGCGAGCCGGTACCCGACGGACAACACGCGCAGGTTGGCCTGCCTCGCCAGGTAGCGGCAGACGCCGTCGTGCGAGTCGAGGCTGCCGATGACCCAGCCACCGCCGTGGAAGTAGACCAGCAACGGGGAGCCGGGCGGGGTGTTCGCCGGTTCGTACAACCGGGCCGGCATGGTCCCGTCCGCGACCGGCAGGTTCAGGTTGCGGGTGCGCACCCCCGGCACGATCGGATCGCCCAGCATCGTGCGGCCGACCTCCAGCCGGGCGCGCGCGGCCGCGGGCGTCGACCCGCTCAGCCTCATGTCGCTGAGCGCGATCATGCGGAGCAGCAGCTGCGCGTCCGGGTGGAGCTCGAGGCCGTCCTTGCGGATCGGCGGGCCGGCGAGCACCCGCCGGGCCGGCTGCGGGAGGGCGAACACCGCGTGCAGCGCAGCACCTTGTACGGACGGCGGAATCCTGCTCAGCAGCGTTGACATCGATGGCCTCCCAGCTCTTGCCGACAGAAGGCTATACAGCGATGTCGCGATTCGTCTGCACCGGTAACGGCGTTCCCCAACGTGTCACCCGATGGGGAATGATCGGAGTCGTGACGGTCAACGTGGTGGGCATCGGAGGGTCACTGCGCGCCGACTCGCAGTCCGAGCGGGCGTTGCGCATCGCGCTCGACGGCGCGGCACAGGCCGGCGCGAAGACCACGCTGGTGTCCGGCGCCGACCTGGTGTTGCCGTTCTACGACCCGGGCGAGACCGACCGCTCGCCGCTCGCCATTCGGCTGGTGGACGAGCTGCGGGTGGCCGACGGGGTCGTGCTCGTCTCGCCCGGGTACCACGGCACGGTGTCCGGCCTGGTCAAGAACGCCCTCGACTACATCGAGGACCTGCGTGGCGACGTCCGCCCGTACCTGGACGGCCGCGCGGTCGGCTGCGTGGCGACGGCCCGCGGCTGGCAGGCGGCCGTCACCACACTGACCTCGCTGCGGTCGATGGTGCACGCGCTGCGCGGCTGGCCCACCCCGCTCGGTGCCGCGGTGAACTCCGCGCAGGTCGAGTTCGGCACGGACGGCGGATGCACGGACGCGAAGGTCACGACCACTTTGCGCACGATCGGGCTACAGGTCGTGGAGTTCGCCACAGCCAGGGTGTGAGCGGGACTGATGCGGGTACGCCGTTCGTTGAGGTGGGCGGACGGAGGTTGTCATGAGCAAGTCACCCATCACGAGTCCTCTCGGCGATGTCGAGCGCGAGTCGACCGGTGCGGTCCTGCAGGCGACGCTGGTCGACCTGGTCGATCTGTCGCTCATCGGGAAGCAGGCGCACTGGAACGTCGTCGGGCCGAACTTCCGCAGTGCGCACCTCCAGCTCGACGAGCTGGTGACGGCGGCTCGGCGGTTCGTCGACGACGTCGCCGAACGAGCCAACGCGATCGGCGTCTCCCCGAACGGCAAGGCGAAGACGGTTCAGGAGAGTTCGGGCATTCCGGAGTACCCGGACAACTGGCAGTCGGTGCAGACCACGGTCGCCAAGATCGTGGAGATCCTGGGCGAGCTGATCAAGCGCCTGCGCCGGCGCATCGACGAGACCGACAAGTCGGACGTGGTCACCCAGGACCTGCTGATCGAGGTCACGCGCGAGCTGGAGAAGCAGCACTGGATGTGGCAGGCCCAGCTCGCGAAGTCCTGAGACCCGCCGGGACCTCGCGACCCGACAGCGAGTCCCGGTCACTGAACCCGCGAGTCCACTGCCCGGGGCTCGCGGGTTTCCTCGCCCACTCGGAGCCGCTCGCCACCGGCGTGGTTAGGTCAGGCCAAGGGCGCGGCGGGCGAAGTGGACCTCGATGGCCGTCTGCTTGATCGTTTCCGCCACCACCAGCGATCCGTGGCCCGCGTCGTAGCGATACACCTCGTACGCGGCGTTCCGCGCGGTCAGCCGGTCCAGGTAGTTGTCGATCTGGCGGATCGGGCAGCGCGGGTCGTTCTCGCCCGCCACCACCAGGACCGGAGCGCTCACCTGGTCGACGTAGGTGATCGGGGAGCACTCGACGTACCGGTCGGGCACGTCGTCCGGGGAACCGCCGAACAGCGCCCGGTCGAACGCGCGGAGCGGCTCCATCTCGTCCGCGTATGCCGCGAGGTAGTCCGCCACCGGCACGCCGGCGACCCCCGCCGCCCACAGCGACGGCTGCGTGCCCAGCGCCAGCAGTGCGAGGTACCCGCCCCACGACGCCCCGTTGACCACACACCGCGCCGGGTCGGCCAGGCCCTTCTCCACCGCCCACGTGTGCACGGCCGCCACGTCGGCCAGTTCCGTGAGGCCCGGGCGGCCCTCGATCGCGTCGCGCCAGGCCGAGCCGTAGCCCGTCGAACCGCGGTAGTTGACGTGCACCACCGCGAATCCCGCGTCCAGCCACACCGCCCGGTACGCCGAGAACCGGTCCTCGTCCGCCGAGTGCGGGCCGCCGTGCAACGTGAACACCGTCGGCAGCGGCCCGTCCGGTGCGTCGGCCGGCCGCGCGTACAGCGCGTGCACCTGGCCGACCCCGGCGAGCGGCACGAACACGTCGGTCAGCTCGACCGACGGCGGCGCCCGGTGTCCTGGTGGCTCGAGCAGCACCCGCTCGGTCCCGTCCCGGTACTGGGCCCGCACCACCGGCGGCCGGGCGGCGTTCGACCACGCGTACTCGACCGTGCCGTCCGGACGCACGGCGGCGGCGGCGATCGTCCCGTTCGGAGTGTCCAATGTGGTCAGTAAGCGGGACGCGATGTGGTAGCGGTGCAACGTGTTCCGCGCCTCGTGGGTGTGCATGACGACGACCGCCGAGCCGTCCGGGTACCAGTCGGCGGTGACCTCACCAGGCAGGTCGAGCGCGATCTCGGTCTCGGTGTCCGTGGCGATGTCCCAGATCAGCAGCTCCTCCCGCCCGCGCCGCTCGTGCAGCACCAGCAGCCGCTGGTCCCCTTCGACCGGGCTGAACCCGATCGCGTCGAGCCCCTTGCCCTTGCCGTCCCACTTCTCCGCCACCGCCCGGCCGTCGGCCAGCGACAACACGCGCAGCGCCGGGTGCCGGTTGTCGCCGTGCTCGGAGTGCCCGATCGCGAGCAGCGTCTCGTCCCGGGAGAGCGCGGCGACCCCGCCGTCGTGCTCGTCGTGGTAGACCACCTCGGCCGGGGCGCCGGCACGCGCGACGAACACCGAGGTGCCGTCGTCGTTCGACACGCCGACCGCGCTCACCGTGCGACCGATCTCGATGCCGGCCGGATAGCCGGGCGCGCTGCCGGGCACGGCGGCGGTGGGTTCCTCGTCGGCCGGGCGGCCGGCGAAGGGCTCGCGGACCCAGGTGCCGAACTCGTCGCCGTCGGAGTCGGCGAACCACCAGATGTGCTCGCCGTCCGGCCCGATCGCGGCGTAGGACGTGCCGTTGGGCCGGTCGGTGGCCTGCCGCCGGGTGCCGGTCGCCCGGTCCCAGGCGTAGACCTCCCAGACCCCGCTCGAGTTCGACAGGTACAGGTTGCGGTCCGGCGCGTCGTGCGCCCACCGGGGGAGCGAGACACGGGCGGCGGTGAACCGGTCACGCCAGCGGGCTTCCGAGTCGGCGTCGGGAAAGAGCGCGTCGGGGACCTCGGCCATGGGGTGGGTGCTCACCCCCCGATCCTGCCTCATCACGGCCCGTTTGTATCGCGAAGGTGCGGCTGCGCACGTGACGGAATCGGCTTTCCGAAGCCTGTCAAGGAATGCGCGCGAACAATAGGGTTGCGAACTGGTATCCCGGGCCGCCACGGCCGGCCTCGACGAGGTGTCGACGACCAAGCGGCCGCACCGCCGGCTCCGGTGGGCCGGAGCGGCGCCCGACCAGGACTGTCGGTGCCGGCGGCGGACCGGAGCGGTACCCGTCGACCACCGCGGACCCGCCGCGGGGCCCGGAACCCGGTCGCTTTTGGACCTCGTGTTTGCCGCGGGGGCAGCCGAATCGGCCGTCGGCCGGTAAAACTGTCGTATGCACCGTGGCGTCGACGTTCACCGGCCGGTTTCGGACGCCGCGATCGACCTGGCGGTGCTGGTCGCGCAAGCCGATGCGGAGGAGAGGTACGTGTACCCGAAACTGCGTGAATGCTCGACGATCGGCACGAACGAGGCGGAGTACGGCGCCAGGGGGCGTGCGGAGGGTTACGAGGTGTCGCGGAGGGTGCTGGCCGCTGCCCGTTGCCGCAGAGACGGCGAGTTGGACTGACCCATGACGCTGACCCCTGCTGCCGCCGTCACGGAGTTCAACTCGCACATCAACTCGGCCGATCTGCGCGCTCTGGCATCGCTGATGTCGGAGGATCACCGGCTCATCGACACGATGGGCAGAATGGTGTCCGGCAAACCCGCCTGTATCGCGGCGTGGAGCGGTTTCTTCAGAGCCTTTCCCGGTTACCGCAACACGTTCGACCAGTTCCACGAGTTCGGCAACATGGTCACGATCACGGGTTTCTCCGACTGCCCCAACCACCCAGAGGTGACGGGCCCAGCCATCTGGACGGCAACGGTCATGGCCGACCGCCTGACGGAATGGCGTGTGTACCAAGACACCGTCCACAACAGAATCCAACTAGGCATCTACGAATAAGGCGCCCGCAGCAGATTCCACAGTGGACAAGCCAAAGAACGGACGCTGGTCGACAACCCAAGCAACCAACACGATTGCCGGTCAATGACCAAAGCAACCAGAGGCGCGGATGCCGGTCAACAACAAAAGGCAACCAGAGGCGCGGATGCTGGTCAACAACAAAAGGCAACCAGGGCACGGATGCTGGTCAATGACCAAAGCAACCAGCGCTGGGTCGAGAGAAGCTCGCAACGTGGGGGTCTGGGGGGTCGCCCCCCAGATACGAAGGACGACCAATTAACGGTCCGCGCTCCCCAGCGGACACACGTCCCCCAAATTGGTCGGGGTGACAGGATTTGAACCTGCGACTTCTTCGTCCCGAACGAAGCGCGCTACCAAGCTGCGCCACACCCCGTGGTACGCGGAGAGTCTAGCCGACGTCGGCGCCGGCCCCGAAGCGGGCGCCGCGTTTGGCGTTGTCGGGGGTGTTGGTACCGGTCGGTCGGGGCACGAGGGTCAGCAGGCTCGCCTCGGGTGGGCAGGCGAACCGGACCGGGGCGTAGGGCGACGTACCGAGGCCGGCGGACACGTGCAGCCACATGTGGGCGCCCCACCGGGAGGCGCCGCGCGCCCGGGAGCGGTCCAGCTCGCAGTTGGTGACGATCGCGCCGTAGCCGGGCAGCCGCAGCTGGCCGCCGTGGGTGTGGCCCGCCATGACCAGGTCGTAGCCGTCGCCGGCGAAGGCGTCCAGGACTCGCGGTTCGGGTGAGTGCGTGATGCCCAGGCGCAGGCTGGCCGACCGGTCGGGTCGGCCGGCGATGTCGGAGTACCGGTCGCGGTGCAGGTGCGGGTCGTCGACGCCGGCGACGGCGATGGTCTGGCCTTCGATGCTGAGCAGCCGGCGCACGTGCGTCAGGTCGTGCCAGCCGCGTTCGACGAGCGCCGCCCGCAGGTCGCGCCAGGGCAGCGGGATGCCGTGCACCCGGCGCTTGGACCTGACCAGATACCGGGCGGGGTTCTTCAGCCGTGGCGCGTAGTAGTCGTTGCTGCCGAAGACGAACACGCCGGGGCGCTCGAGCAGGGGGCCGAGACCGCGGAGCACCGCGGGTACGGCCAGCTTGTGCGCGAGGTTGTCCCCGGTGTTGACGACGAGGTCCGGCTTGAGGTCGGCGAGGTCGGCCACCCAGCGCTGCTTGGACCGCTGGTTGGGCGTCATGTGCACGTCGGAGATGTGCAGCACGCGCAGCGACCGGGCGCCCTCGGCCAGGACCGGCAGGGTCGCCTCCCGCAGCTTCCAGAGCGTCCGCTCGACACCCGCCGCGTACGCCACAGAGGCGGTGCCGACCGCCGTGGCGCCGAGTGCCGCCCGTCCGAGGTTTCGCGCCAGTGAGCCCACGCCCCGAGCCTAGATGCGTGCGTCCGGTGACCGGCACCGGCCAGTAGGGTTCGAGCCATGGCTGAGCTCAAGGCACGGTTGCAGGCCGATCTCGGGGCGGCGATCAAGGCCCGCGAGTCGACCCGGATGGCCGCGCTGCGCATGGCGCTGTCCGCGGTGACCACCGAGGAGGTCGCCGGCGAGGTGGCCCGCGAGCTGTCCGACGCCGAGGTCCAGAAGGTGCTCGTCCGCGAGGTCAAGAAGCGCAAGGAGGCCGCCGAGGCGTTCGCCGGGGCGGGCCGGGCCGAGCGCGCGCGGGCGGAGCGGGACGAGGCCGCCGTGCTGAGGGAGTATCTGCCGACGCAGCTGGCCGACGACGAGCTGGAGAAGCTGGTCGCCGAGGCCGTCGCGGAGGTCACCGAGCAGCTCGGCGCCGCACCCGGACAGCGGCAGATGGGCCAGGTCATGAAGGCCGCGAACGCGAAGATCGCCGGTCGCGCCGAGGGTGCGCGGGTGGCCGCCTCGGTACGCGCCAAGCTCCAGACCTGACCACCGGCTCACCGGGTTTCCGGTTCTCTTTCCGGTTCTCGTTGGGTGTCCCGGCCCCGCGCCACTCGAACCACGTACGCGGACGCCGCTGGGCCGCGCAAGACAGTGGGCGGCGCTGCGAGGAACGCCGCCCACTCGTCGTGGACCTAGCCGGGGCCGCCCGGCGTCGTGCCGCCGTTCGGCGGTCTGCCACCGCCACCGCCAGGGCCAGGGCCGCCACCGCCGTCTCCGCCACCGCCGGGACCCGGGCCACCGCTGCTGGGTGGCGGCTCGGACGGCGGCGGGTCGGACGTCTGCGGCGGCGGCACATAGCCCGTGCTCACATGGATCGTGATGAGCTCGCCCGGCAGCGCGCTGCCGCGTGGCGACTGGCTCACCACGGTGCCCTTCGTCGACGAGGAGTTGATCTCCTCGGCGACGATCCGGTAGCCGGCCCGCTGCAACCGGTCGCGCGCTTCCTGCTCGCTGTAGCCGACCACGTCGGGCACCTGGCTCTGCTTGCCCCCGTCGACATACCGCGGGTCGGGCCGCGGCAGGCCCCTGACCGGTTCGCCCTTCAGGATCTGGGTCATCGCGTCGAACCAGGTCCGGGCGGGTGCCTTGCCGCCGAAGATGTTGCCGTCCTCGCCGCACAGGTACGGCTGGCCGGGGGTGTTGTCGCAGATGCCCTCGGGGGACCGGCCGTCGTTGAACACGAGCACCGCGCCGGCCAGCTGCGGGGTGGCCCCGACGAAGCCGGCCGACTTGCTCTGCTGGGTGGTGCCGGTCTTGCCCAACATCGGCCGGGTCCAGTTGGCCTGCTGGGCCGCGTTGGCGGCGGTGCCCGCCGTGTCGTCCTTCGACATGCCCACGACCAGCGAGTCCGCCAGTCCCTCGGCCACCGCCTGCTCGCACGGCTGCTCGCTGTAGTTGACCTTCTTGCCGTTGCGGTCGAGGACCTCCAGCAGCGGCGTCGGCGGGCACCACACGCCGCCGCTCATCAGCGTGGCGCCGACGTTGGCCAGTTCGAGCGTGGACAGCGGCGCGGGGCTCAGCGTGAACGACGCGTTGCCCGGGCTGTTGCCCTTGGGCCCGAAGAACTGCTTCTGGGTCTGGTTGGCGTTCGGGTCGTCCGACTTGGGGTTCGGCTTCTGGCCGTACATGTTCGTGGCCATGGTCTCGCGCAGGCCGAGCCGGCTCGCCATGTCGACGACCTTGCCCATGCCGACCCGCTCCTCGAGGATCACGAAGCCGGTGTTCGGCGAGGTCGCGAGCGCGGTCTGCAGGGTCATCTGCGACGGGTAGTTCGAGCCCTCGCCGAAGTTGGACAGGCAGTACCAGTGGGTGTTGGGCTCGCCGGTGGACGGGCAGCTCTCGGCGCCACCCCGGAACACCCGTGACGTGTACTGGTGCGGCGTCTGGATGACGTTGTTGATGCCGCCGCCCTTCTCCAGGAAGGCGGCCGCCGTGAAGATCTTGAAGATCGAGCCGGCGCCGAACTTGTTCATCACGCCGTACGGGTAGCCGAGCTGGGTCTGCCCGGCCTTGGTGTTCAGGCCGTAGTCGCGGTTGGAGACCAGCGCGGTGACCTCGTGGCGTTCCTTGCCGGGCCGGATCATCGCCATCGAGTTGTTGATCCCGTACGTGTCCTTCGGGACCTGCCGCTCCGCGGCCCGCTTCGCGATGCGGGTGGCGGACGCGTCGAACGTCGTCTTGATCGTGTAGCCACCCGTGTAGAGCTGGTCCTGGGTGAACCCGATCTTCTTCAGGTAGTCCTCGACGTACTGGCAGAAGAAGCCGTACTCCGGGCCGGCGCCCACGCAGTTCGAGGCGGGCTTCTTCGGCTGGGGCAGGATGCCGAGCGGCTCCTTCTTCGCCTCCGCCGCGTTCTCCGGCGACAGGCTCTTCGTCTCGACCATCTTGTCGATCACGAAGTTGCGCCGGTCCAGCGTCTCCTTCGGCCGGCGCCACGGGTTGTACAGGCTCGGGTTGTTGACCATGCCGGCGAGCAGCGCGGACTGGGACACGGTCAGCTTGTCGGGCGTGGTCCGGAAGTACGCGCGTGCCGCCGCGCCGACGCCGAACACCCGGTCGGTGAACTCGACGACGTTGAGGTACCCGGCGAGGATCTCCTCCTTGCTCTTCGACTGCTCGAGCTGGATGGCCAGCCGGGCCTCGCGCAGCTTGCGGGTGACGGTCTGCTCCTGGGCCCGCTCGCGCTCGATCTTCTTGCCCGGGTCGGCCTCGTCGGCGCCCACCTGGTCCCGGTACACGACGTTGATCAGGTAGTTCTTGACGTACTGCTGGGTGAGCGTCGACGCACCCTGCACGTCCTCGCCGGTCTGGTTGCTGATGAGGGCTCGGATCGTGCCCTTCCAGTCCACGCCGTGGTGCTCGTAGAACCGGCGGTCCTCGACCGAGATCAGCGCGGCCTTCATCGTGGGCGAGATCTGCTCGGGCGTGACCGGCACCCGGTACTGGTCGTACAGGTGGGCGATCGGCCGGCCCTCGGAGTCGGTGATCGTGGAGATGAGCGGCGGGTCGGTCGCGACCAGGTCGGCCGACACGCTGTCGATCGTGTCGCTCGCCCGGTTGGACGCCACCCCCAGCGCTCCCACCACGGGGAACAGCATGCCGGCCACGAGAACGCCGGCCAGCAGACACAGACCCAGAAGCTTCAGCAGACCGTCTCCCACTCGCACTCGACCAGGGTACGCGGGAGTGGGATCAAGCTCGCGTTACCCGACCGAGTTATTGACATTCTGTAACGGCTGTGGACCCCGTCATACCGATGGGAACCGCCGGGGCCTAGAGTCCGTCAACGTCTCAACGACGCCAGCCGAACGGGATGCGGGTTTCACACGTATTCCTGATATCGGCACTTCGGCAAGCAGGGGGGCCGGAGTAGTAGGTCGCGACGACGGTAGGCGGGGGTTATGTACATCGAACAGGCGGACTGGCGAGTCAACGCCTCTTGCCGCGACGAGGATCCGGACGGGTTGTTCGTCCGCGGCAAGGAGCAGCGAAAGGCCAAGCTCGTGTGCATCGCGTGTCCGGTGCGTACGGAATGTCTGGCCGAGGCCCTGGACAACCGGATCGAGTTCGGGGTCTGGGGTGGCATGACGGAACGTGAGCGGCGTGCGCTGCTGCGTCGCAGGCCGGACGTGACGTCCTGGCTGGACCTGCTGCGGGCGGCCCGGCGGAACCACTCCGACGAGGACGAGGACGTGCGGGTCGGCTGACCAGGGCTGATCCAGGGTTCAGCCCCCGGTCAGCCGCTCGCCGATGCCACGCAGGCCGGTCAGGTCGTGCACGTCGGCGGGCATGGCCGGGACGTCGACCACCGGCACGGAGGGGTGCGCCTTGGTGAACCGGGCCAGCAGGCGGCGCTCGCGCTCGTGCACCGCCACCCGGTCGGCGTGCAACCGCAGGACCGCGGTGGCCAGCGGCGCCTCGCCGGCGCGCTCGAGGTTGTCCGCCGCCGCGATGGCCCGGGCCGCGGGCAGCTTGGTCAACACGGGATGGGTCCGGTTGATCACCAGTCCGGACAGCGGCATCTTCTCCGTGGCCAGCCGCTCCACGAAATAGCTCGCCTCACGCAGCGCGTCCGGCTCGGGCGTGGCGACCACGAGGAACGCGGTCCCGCCCGAGCGCAGCAGCTCGTAGGTCTGGCGGGCCCGCTGCTTGAACCCGCCGAACATGCTGTCGAACGCCTGCACGAACGCCGACGCGTCCGCCAGCAGCTGGCCGCCGACGATCGTCGACACGGCCTTCGCGAACAGCATGATCCCGCCGCTCAGGACCTTGCGCACGCCCCAACCGCCGGTTCGGGCGGGACCCGAGAGCAGCCGGATCATCCGGCCGTCGAGCGCGGAGGACATCCGCTGCGGCGCGTCCAGGAAGTCCAGCGCCGAGCGGCTCGGCGGGGTGTCCACGACGATCAGGTCCCAGCGGCCCTCGCCGGCGAGCTGGCCCAGCCGCTCCATCGCCATGTACTCCTGCGTGCCGGAGAACGAGGTGGAGATGGTCTTGTAGAACGGGTTCGCGAGCACCTCCTGGGCCCGCTTCTCGCCGGCGTGCGCGAGCACCATGTCGTCGAAGGTGCGGCGCATGTCGAGCATCATCGCCGAGAGCTGGCCGGCCGGCTCGAAGCCCTCGACCTCGACATCCTTGGGCGTGTTGCCCAGCTCGCGCAGGCCGAGCGCCTGGGCGAGGCGGCGGGCCGGGTCGATGGTGAGCACCACCGTCTTGCGGCCCCGCTCGGCCGCCCGCAGCGCGATCGCGGCCGCCGTGGTGGTCTTGCCGACGCCACCTGAGCCGCAGCACACGATCACGTGGATGTCCGGGTTGTCGATCAGGGTGTCGACGTCGAGGAGACCGGTCATCGCACGCCCTGCTCGACCAGAGCCTCGGCCAGCTCGTACAGCGCGGCCGTGTCGATGCCGCCGGTGTCCGGCAGCTCGATCGCCGGCATGTCGACCTCGGCGAGCTGTTCGCGGGCGCTCTGCTCGGCGAGGACCCGGATCGCGTGCTCCACGGTCTCCTCGACCAGGCCGTCGATGTCCTCGAGCGCAAGGTCCAGGCCGGCGCTGGTGAGGCCGGCGCGGACGCGGGAGGCGTCGACGCGGCCGTCCGCGGCGGGCGTCACCGAGCGGGTCGGCAGCCGCGGCGGGCGGACCCGGTTGACGATCACCGCGCCCGGCCGCAGGTCCGCGGCCGACAGCTCGGCGATCGCCTCGATGGTCTCCCGGACCGGCATCTCCTCGAGCAGGGTGACCAGGTGCACGGCGGTGTCCTGGGAGTGCAGCAGACGCACCACGCCGTCGCTCTGGCCCTTGATCGGGCCGACCTTCGCGAGGTCGGCCATCGCCTTGGTGACGTCGAGGAACCTCACGATCCGGCCGGTCGGCGGCGCGTCGAGCACGACCGCGTCGTACACGTGCCGGCCATGCTCGTCGGTGCGCCCGACCGTCTCCTTCACCTTGCCGGTCAGCAGCACGTCGCGCAGGCCCGGCGCCAGCGTGGTGGCGAACTCGATGGCGCCCATCCGACGCAGCGTCCGGCCGGCGAAGCCCAGGTTGTAGAACATCGAGAAGTACTCGAGCAGCGCGGCCTCCGCGTCCACGTGCAGCGCGCGGACCTCGCCGCCGCCGGGCGCGGCCGCGATCCGCTTCTCCGCGTAGGGCAGCGGCTGGGTGTCGAAGAGCTGCGCGATGCCCTGCCGGCCCTCGACCTCGACGAGCAGGACCCGCCGTCCACCCGTGGCCAGCGCCAGCGCCAGCGCGGCGGCGATCGTGGTCTTGCCGGTGCCGCCCTTGCCGGTGACCACGTGCAGGCGTGCCCGGGCGACCGGCGCGGGCCAGGATGCGGAAGTGGTCACGAACTCAGGGTATGTGGACTGGTGGAACGCGTGCGGAGCCAGGCTGTCAACTGGCGAGGAGCATCACGGTCACGGCCACCGTGACACCGCCGACGAGGACCCAGGCGACCGTCGGCTCGAGGACGGTCAGCGTCAGCACGCACAGCACGACGAGGACGGTGAAGCTGATCGCCCCGCCGAGCGCGACCTGGCCACTCGTGGCGTTCCGGCGATCACGGGTCTTGGCCATCGTGAGCAACACGATCACGAACCCGGGCACGGCCAGCAGGACGGTCGCGAACACTCGCCAGGCTTCCACGCGGGCAACCGTACCCAGCGGTTCCGGCGCCTAGCGGGATCGGGTCGCCGGGGTCGCGGTGGGCACCTGGGACATGGCCTCGACCGTAGGGCCGGTTACAGTCCCCGTTCATGACGAAGTGGGAGTACGCCACCGTGCCACTGCTGATCCACGCGACGAAGCAGATCCTCGACCAGTGGGGCGAGGACGGCTGGGAGCTCGTGACAGTGCTGCCCGGACCGACCGGCGAGCAGATGGTGGCCTACCTCAAGCGACCGAAGGGCGAGTAGATGAGCTGGCGCGACAAGCTGACGGAGCTGGGCATCGAGCTGCCCGCCGTGCCCGCGCCCGCCGGTGCCTACGTGCCGGCCGTGCGCACCGGGAACCTGGTCTACACCGCCGGCCAGGTGCCGTTCGTCGACGGCGCGATCGCGGCCACCGGCAAGGTCGGCCGCGAGATCAGCCCCGAGGAGGCCAAGGGGCACGCCCGGACCTGCGCGCTGAACGCGATCGCGGCCGTGCACGACCTGGTCGGCGTGGACGCGATCGTCCGCGTCGTCAAGGTCGTCGGCTTCGTCGCGTCCGCCGAGGGCTTCACCGGCCAGCCGGCGGTGGTCAACGGCGCGTCCGAGCTGCTCGGCGAGATCTTCGGGGACGCCGGCATGCACGCGCGGTCCGCGATCGGGGTCGCCGAGCTGCCGCTGGGCGTGCCGGTCGAGGTCGAGCTGATCGTCGAGGTGTCCTGACCGAGGTGCTCGGACAACCGGGGAGGCGCGAATGCCTGAGATCGAAGACTCCTGCCACGAGTTGCTCCTCCGGCTAGCCGGCCGGCTGCCGGACCGCCAGCTGTGGCGGCTGCGCGACTGGCTCGCCGGCGGCGCGTTCGACGCGCTCGCCAGGGCGCTGCCACTCACCCTCCTGCGAGAACGTGTCGCGATCACCGCGCGGGAATCTCTCCTGCTCAACGCCGCATTGCTCGACGCCGGCGCGGACGCGGGCCGGCTGCACGCCGTGCCCTGGGTGGACCAAATCGACGAAGTCGACTACACATTCACTTCGGAGTCGCCCGAACGGGTGAACTCGGGGGACTCCGAATCGGTAGTGCTCGGGGCGATCCTCCATGGTCGGCCCGAGTTGGTCGACGTGCGTGGAAGTTGGCGACGGCACCGGTCCGGCCTGGGTCCGGCCACCAGGATCGTGCTGATCACCGCTACAGCCGGCTGCGCTCGATTGACCGGGGAGCTGCAGCGTGTGCTGCGGGCGCTCGGCACACACGAGCCGGGCGTCGAGGTCATGCCGGAGGGCATCGACCTCCCGCCTTATCACCAGGCGGCCCTCGCGGCATCCGAGCCGCTGCTGCCCGGCATGGTCGTGCACCAGGGCTGAGCTGCCGCTTCGCTGCCCGTCGACACCAGACGAGCGGAAGGAGCCGACCTTGACCCAGGTCTCGAGGGGGAACCGGCCGGGTGTCGCGTTACCTATCCGAATTCATGATCTGCTGCTGGGCATGGCCGGCCGGCTGGACGACGACGCACTGGCCGACGCGCGGCAGATGCTCGCCTCCGCCGAGCTGGACCGCTCGCTGGAGTTCATCGCGGGCTGTCTGGTGGCCGGCCGGGTCGCGCTGACCAAGGCGCAGCACCGTGACCTCGAGTCGCTGTTCGCCGACACCTACCTCGACCCGTCGGTCATCGACCGGGTCGTGGTCCGCGACAAGGTGCCGGCGGCCCGGCACCGGTTCGCGGTCGGTGCGGTCGACGGTCGGGAGCCGGAGCAGGGCGTCGCGGACGCATTGCGGCCCGTGCTGGACGTGCTGCCGGACGTGCGGTCGGTGTGGTGCGTGTGGCGGCTGACGCCGGCGGGGCCGGTGTCCGGGCCGGTGCCGCACCGGGTCGTGCTGGTCGGCGTCGGTCCGGGCGGGTTCCCCCCGGCGACCGCCTACCGCGTGGAGTACGCGCTGCGCCGTACCGGCATCCACGCGTCGGTCGAGGTGCTGGTGGACGGCAACCAGCCGACCGACTACCACCAGGAGGCGATGCGCTGCGCGCGACAGGTCCCTTTCGATGAGCCGGGCTCGGGTGACAGGCCGCGGATGAGCCCGGTCGAGCCGGTACGGGCGCCGCGGTCGTCCGCCGGCGATCGGCGGTATGGCCGGCCGGCCGAGCCACGGCCGTTCGCCGAGCCGGTGCCCGCCGGACCATCGCGGCCGGAGCCCGCGGAGGCGTCGAACGACATGCAGCGCCCGCTGCCGCCGCCGATCGAGCTGCCGGCGGACC
>NZ_JBOHGB010000059.1:0-38983 GCF_050699935.1 Actinophytocola sp. | reverse complement strand
TGCCGAGTCTGCCGACGAGGACGAGTAGTCGTAGTGACTCGATGTCCAGTTCGCTCATAGCCACGGGGCATGACCTCCTAGTCCGTTGCCGGGTAGCGGGTTCGCCGGTGTCCATTCAGGATTGTGGAGTGACGTTGCCGGCCGACGCCACCCGTGCCGTCACCGGTCGGCTGGCGACGCGGATGCTCCGCGCCGCGAGGCGTCCGGGCGTGGTCCCGGTCCTGTCAGGATCTGGCGGTGGACGGGAGCCATCCGTTCACCCGCCGGTCGAGACCGCTTACCAAGGCGTTGGCCAGCAGCGCCACCGCGATGATGACGAGGAGCACGGCGAGGCTGGTTTCGACGTCCAGGCGCCGGCCGGCGTTTCTGATCACCGCGCCGAGTCCGACGATAGCGATGAACATCTCGCCGACGACCATGCCCTTCACCGCCCGGACCATACCGACCCGCAGGCCGGTCATGATGAGGGGCATAGCGGCGGGCACGATGACCCGCCGGGTGACCTGCCTGTCGGTGGCACACAGGGAACGTGCCATCTCGACGAGCGGGCGGGGTACCGAGCGGACAGCGTCAGCTGTGTTGATAATGACGATGAAGATCGCGTTCATCACGATCACGCCGAGGATCGGGCCACGGCCCAGGCCGAATATCGAGAAGAAGATCGGCGCGAAGACCAGCGACGGGGCGGTCAGAAACGCGTAGACGTAGATGTCCAGCGCTGCCTCGACCTTGCGGTAGCTGCCCATCAGCAGCCCGACGCCGATTCCGACGACGGCGGCGAGGATGTATCCGACGGCCAGGTTGAACAGGCTGTTGCCGAGGCTGGACAGGATCTGGCCGTCCGCGGTCATCCGGGCCAGGCGGGCGAGCACGGCGCTCAGTGGAGGCAGGAAGAGGATGTCGTACGCCCGTGCCGTGACCTCCCACAGCACGGCGCCGGTGAGCAGGGAGAAGAACCCGATCGGGATCACCGGCGAGACCGGACGTCTGGATCGCGGGGACGGTGCGCTGACGGTGGCTGATTTCACCGTCTCGACGGTTTCGCTCACGTGTGTACCGTCCTCGTGTCAGTGATCTTGGATCGGCCGCCGACGCACCCGAGGTGGTTCAGCTGGCAGCGCATCGCCCTAGCTCCTTGCCGACGGCGTTGCGTCCTGGGCGCCGCGTAGGTCCGGTTGGGCGCTGCGCAGCCTCTCCCAGAGCTCGTTGGTGATCCTGGCGAACTCCGGTGAGGTCACCATCGAGGACATGTGTGCGGCGCGTGGCCGCTCGAGGTGGACCGGAATGGTCTTCTCGATCCGGCCGGGCCGCGCGCTGAGCAGGACAACCCTGTCCGCGAGCATCACGGCCTCCTCGATCGAGTGTGTCACGAAGACGACTGTGGTGCGGGTGTCCTCCCAGATCCGCAGGAGCTCCTCCTGGAGTACCCGCCGGGTTTGCTCGTCGAGGGCGCTGAAGGGCTCGTCCATCAACAGGATCCGCGGCTCCACGGCCAGTGCCCTGGCGAGCCCGACTCGCTGCTGCATGCCGCCGGAGAGTTCGAGTGGCCGTCGGTGGGCGAACTCGGACAGGCCGACCATGTCGATCAGTTCGGCTGCCTTGCTTCTGCGGACGCTCACCGGTGTCTTGCGTAGTTCGAGGCCGAAGGCGACGTTGTCCAGGACCGTGGCCCACGGCAACAGCGCGAAGTTCTGGAAGACCATCGCCCGGTCGGGGCCGGGACCTCGAAGTGGCTGGCCGTCGATGACGATCTCGCCTTCCTCCCACGGCTGTAGGCCGGCGATCAGACGCAGCAACGTGGTCTTGCCGCAGCCGCTCGGACCGAGGATGGTGAGGAACTCGTTGTCGTGGATGGTGAGGTTGATGTCGGAGAGGACTTCGATGTGGCCCTGGTTGCGCTCACCGGGGAAGGTCTTGCTGAGATTCTGGATCTCGATCACTGTTGCTCCTAGTCGGCGAGGCGGGTGTCGTGTGACCACCGGCCGAGTCGACGCTCCAGCCAGCGAACGGCGTTGACTACGACGAGTGCCTCGACGACGACGAGGGCCACGATCGCGTACAGCAGCTCGGACTCGAACATGGCGGTGAACTGCTGAATCTGGTATCCGATTCCGACTGAGATCATGAGCAGCTCGACGATGACCATGCCTTCGATGGCGCGGCCCACGCCGATACGGATACCGGTCATCACCCCCGGCATGGCGCCGGGCAACAGAATTCTCCACCAGATCTTGCGCTCCGAGGCGCCGAAGCTCCTAGCCATCTCCAGCAGGCTCGTGTCGACTTTTCGTACTCCGGCCGCGCTGTTGACGATGACGTACGGGACGGTGAAGAGGACGACGATGATGACTCGTGACACCAGGCCGAGGCCGAACGCGATGATGAGGATCGGGATGAGCGCTGCGGTGGGTGTCACGAGGAGGATGCTCATGTACGGTGCCGAGGCGCGGTCCACAATGGAGAACCGCGCCATGGCGAAGCCGATGGGAATACCGACCAGACTGACCGCGAAGCCGATGACGAACGCCTCGTTGCTGATGAGGAACGCATTCCAGATCTCAGGGGTCCGGACAAGCTGGAACATGCCTTCCACGGTTCCGGAGAACAGCGGGATGAGCATGCTGTCCGCGTAGCCGGCGAACACCTCCCACAGGCAGCCGAAGACGGCCAGGGTCAGCAGGCGGTAGGTCCACGGTGAGGCGACGACCCGTGCCCACAGCGTGGGAGGTTGGCGGCGGGGCCTTCGACCTGGGCGCAGGACCTGTTCACCTGCGGCCGAGCTCATCGAGCACCTCGTTCAGGAAGGTGAGGTCCGCGAACTCCTCTACTGGCATGATCTTGTCAGTCGCGCCTGTGCCGTCGGGCCCGAAGAAGTCCATTGTGTACTTGAGTCCTTCCTCGGTGAGTTCCGCGTTCTCCGGGAAGATCTCGAGCTCGACGTAGCTCCTGGCGACTTCCTCCACGGTGCTCTGGTCGATCACGTCGGGGACATAGGTATTCGCGATCTCCACCAGGTACTCGGGGTTGCCGGCAATCTCTCGGTGCTGCTCGACGACTGCCCGTACGAAGGCCGTCACGGCCTCCGGGTTCGCCTCGGCGAAGTCGCCGTTGACATAGATCGCATCGGTGTAGAGGTCCGGCAGCGACTCGGCGAAGCTTGCCAACTGGCGGTACCGCCCTTCACCCCGGCTCTGCAACGTGATCGCGTCGCTCAACTCCAGCGGTGAAGCATCGATCTCGTTGGCGAGTAGGGCGGCCAGACGATTGGAGGAGCCGGAGACCACCACGTAGCTCGGTTCGGTACCGGGGCAGGTCGTCTCGACGTAGCGCTCCACCATCTTCGTGCTGTCGCCACCCGGACTGTGGATGGCCAGCCGCTTGCCATCCAGATCGGCGCACTCCGAAATGTCCTGCTGCCCCCACACGGTCCACTCGTTGGCGTTACGGAGGACGACCGCCTTCAAGTTCGCACCCTTGGACACCGCGGTCAGCATGCTTCCGGTGGCCGCCACGCCGAAGGCGAACTGTCCCTGTGCGGTGCCCGCGGTGACGAGTTCCGACTCGGCCAGCACCGGGGCCTCGATCTCGTAGCCATCCTGCCGGAGCTGTTCAAGCGCGGCGAGCGTCGGTGCGTGGGATATTCCGTGCGATGTGAACGCGACGGTGAAAGATTTGGTTTCGGTAGCAGGGTTACCGTCCGAGGGACCCGATTCCGGCGCCTCCTCGCCACAGGCCGTGAGTAACATCAGGGCGATCGTGGCGGCAGCCGCGTAGGTTCTCTTCTGCATTGGTCATACCTCGAATCTGGGTGCGCCATCAAATTTCGGTTCTTGCTGGACCATCCCCAAACTGGTACCCGTAGTGCGCCATTGCTTCGGTGGATCAGAGTCAGTCCATCTGGGTTACATGCCTTTGCTGTCCCGGTCAGTGGAGTAGATGTTCGTCGCATCGGCTGCGGCAAGCACTTTGCCGAGCACGAAGTCGATATGTTGTGTCGCGGCGGCCGCGGCACGGTCCGGATCGCCCTGTCGGATGGCTTTGAGAATGTCGATATGCTGGTGCGCGCACTGGATCGAATCGCCACCGTCCGGCACGTCGCGCTGCCGTAGAACACTGGTGAGCACGAGGAAGTTCCGGGTCAGCTCGGTCAGCTGAGAGTTGCCGGACGCCTGGGCCAGCGTGTTGTGAAAGGTCCAGTCGGCGGCGCGGAAACCTTCGGCGTCACCTGCCTGCGCGTTGACGAGCGCATCGTCCGCCGCGGCCTGAAGTTGGTCGACGTCCTCCTTGGTGGCCTGCTCCACGGCGTGTCGAGACGTCGCCGCCTCGAGCGCTGCGCGCACCCCATACGCCTCGACGATTGCCTTGCGCGAGGGGCGCACCACGCGGGCGCCTCTCTTGCCGTCGAACTCGACCAGGCCGATGACCTGCAGGCGCAGCAGTGCCTCCCGGACGGGCGTCTTGCTGACGCCGAGCCATGAGGCGATGCGCGCCTCCGACACCCGGCCGCCAGGCTCCAGCGTCTTGTCGATGATGGCGCCGCGGATCGTCTCGTACACCACTTCGGTCAGGCTCTGCGGCTTCTCCATCAGCTGAATCAGGGCAGCGGGCCCTTTGTTGTCACCTTGCGGTGCGTACTGCATACAAAGTATGATACGTGATATATGATGTAGGTCAAGCGCAGACCGTTGATCGTGCCGCTCTTCGGTGCGTCCGCCCCGTCGCCGGTGACGAGGGCGGTGTAGTGAGTCAGGTGCCGATATGTCGATCACTGCAGATAGTGTCCACTGCACGCTTTTCGGTGGCACGCAGGCTGAACACCTCATCGCGCCGACCGTGCCCCAACGGTCGGTCACCCCTGGTCATCGAAGACGGGGTCTCGTCGAGGCGATGCGGCCATGACGACCGAGCCGATGTGGCTGTATGCCATAGCCCCGACGCAGTTCGCCGGTTCCGGTGTGGTGGACCTCGCCGCCATGATCGACAACGCGGCCGAGATGGCGCACCACGGCATCGACCACTTCTTGCTCACCGGAGCCTACGGAGAGTTCCAGAGCCTCGGCGACGACGAGCGCGTGGCCATCGTCGAGGCCATGGCTGGTTGCGGCCATGCCAGGTCCTTGCTGGTCGGGGCGTCCCATCCGTCGACAGAGGCCACGGTGTCACTGGCTCGGAGGCTGCTCGACGCCGGCGCGAACCTGATCATGGTGGCGCCACCGATGCTGGCCGAACTCACCGCGGACGACGTCCGCCGGCACTTCGACCACCTCGCAGGCCATGTCGAGGCACCCCTGGTGGTCTACAACAACCCGGTTTTCGGCATGGAGCTGACCGCGGCCGAACTGGGTGGCCTGGCGGCGTTGGGGCCATACGTCGCGGTGAAACAGGGCGCCACTCGCATCTCCGATGCGATCGCGAGTGTTCACGAGGTCAGGGCGGCCTCCGGTGGGGCCGTGAAGGTGCTTGCCGCGTCGGACGCGGCGGCGTCGGTCACCCTTGCCGCTGGGTTCGACGGCCTTACTTCGACGAACTCGTGGGTGTTCCCGAACGCGTTCATGTCAATGGTCTCGGCCGCGGCGGAGGGAAGACCCGGCCACATGCGGGAGATCCGAATGGCGCTGGACCCGTACTTCCGTGCCGTGCGGAAGCTCGGCCAGCCGCGTGCGGTCAAGGCCGCGATGCGGATCCGCGGATACGCCGGATCGAGCTCGGTCCGCCTGCCCTACACGGGTGTTTCTCGTGCCGAAGCCGAACAGCTGGCGCTCGCGGTCGAGGAATGCGACCAAAAGCTGGCGGACATCAACGTCTGAAGGGAACGGGCCATGGCCGAAGGCAGGATCGCCATCCTCGGAGGCGACAAGAGAGAGCTCTACGTCGCAGGCAAGCTGGCGTCCGGTGGGTACGATGTCGCGCTGTTCGCCTGCGATGTCGACGACGGCGGCGACCTCGACAACGAGTCCTCCGTCGAGGCGGCCGTGCAGGGCGCCCGGTGGATCATCGGCCCGTCGCCGGGGCTGGGTGCCGGCGATACGGTCTACGCCCCGGTGTACTCCGGATCCGTGGTCCTCGACGAGACCCTGCTCGCCCGGTCGGACGCGGCCAAGGGCGGGCTGGTGCTCGGCATGGCATCACCGACCCTGACTCAGACCGCGCGACGCCTCGCGATTCCAGTGTTCGAGACGAAAGCGGACCGCTCCCTCGCCGTCCTGAACGCGACGTCGGTTGCGGAGGCGGTCCTCTGCCTGATCGTCCAGGGCACGGATCGCCTGCTGCGGGAGTACCGCGTCCTGGTTCTCGGATACGGGGCGACCGCCGTCGCGATCACCGACTACCTGCTCGCGTTGCGGTGCCCGGTCACCGTCAGCTGCAGGTCCGATGTGGACCGTGCGAGGGCGGAGCAGCGAGGGGCGACGGCGGTCGCCTACGACGCCAGGATGGACGAGTTCGCCTCCACCGACATAGTCATCAACACGGTGCCGAGTGTCTCGGCGATCTCGGAGGAGGTGTTCGCGCTACTCGGCGACGCGAAGGTGATCGACATCGCCTCACCCCCCGGCGGGCTCGACCATGCACGCGCGAGTGAACTCGGGTTCGCGGTCACCTGGGCACGCGGGCTCGCCGGTTCCAGAGCCCCGGTCTCGGTTGGCGAGGCGAGGTTCGCTTACCTGGAGAGGTTGCTTCGTTCGTAGCCCTTCGAACAAAGGAAATGACAATGGCAAAGATTCGTCACATCGCGTTCTCGACACCGGAACCCGAGGCCACCGCGGAGTTCTACAAGCGGGTCTTCGACATGCAGGAGGTGGGGCGGACCGACTCCCCGTACGCCGTGGGGATCTACCTCAGCGACGGGGACCTCAACGTCGCAGTGCTGAGGTTCAAGACGCCCGAGGCGGCGGATCGCCGTGACGGCATGGGACCCGTGACGGGGCTGCACCACTTCGGATTCTGGGTGACCGACATCGAACAGACCCGCCGCCGGTTGGACGAGATGGGCGCCACGCACCGCGAGGCGCGCGCCACGTCCGCCAAGACGAGCTTCTTCGAGGAGAAGTACCAGGGGCCCGACGGGGTGATGATCGACATCACCGAACACGGATGGAAGGGCGCTCGAGATCCCAGAGACGAGACGGTCACCCGGAGCTGAGGAGACCCACGTGCCCAACACCATCAGACGGGTCGACGCCCACGTCCACATCGGCAGCTTCGCCGTTCTGGAGGATCTCTCCTCAGAGATCAGCTCGAAGAGCGACGTGATTGGCTTCCGGTCCCGCTCGCCGCAGAAGTTCGCTGCTCAGGCCGAGCAGGAGGTCATCGACAACACCCCACAGCTGCTACGGGCACTCGATCGCTACGCTCTCGACGCGGCCATCGTCATGGCCCGACCCGGTGTGCCGGACAAGAAGGTCGCCGAGATGGCCGGGCGCCACCCGGACCGGCTGGTCCCGCAGCTGCGAATCGGACTGCAGCAGCAGCTGACCGGATACCTCGACGATCCCACGGAGTACCGCGCCCAGGCTCCCGACGAAATCTCCAGGAGCGTGCGGGAGCACGGTTTCGTCGGCGTGGGCGAGATATTCATCCGCAGCCTCACCAAGGCCATTCACCCGGAGGAGATCGCGGACGACCTCGGGCCGCTCGTCGAAAGGTGCATCGAGGAGGACATACCGGTCTCGTTCCCAACCGGCTGGTCACAATGGAAGGGCGGGCTGTACTACGGCGATCCGGTGTGGCTGGACGAGTTGGCCGGCCGGCACCCAGACGCCCGCTTCGTGCTCACGAAGATGGGCCGGGGCTCAGTCACCATCTTCGAGACCGTGATGGCCGTGGCGATGCGTAACGTGAACGTGTCGCTTGACCTGACGCACAGCACGTCGGCACATCTGAGCGAGGCGGTTCGGGTACTGGGTGCGAGCAGGGTCATGTTCGGCACCGACTGGTCGGCAACCTACCAATACCTCACCGAACCGAACGACGTCCACGGTGTCACCATCGACATGGTGAACGGCGCGGACATCACCGATGAGGACAAGGAACTCATCATGGGTCGCAACGCCATCCGGTTCTTCAAGCTGGAATCGCGACTCGGCGGTTCGAAACCATGACAGACGGGGACATCCCGCACCCGCGTCGGTCCGTGCTCTCGGCCGACGGCATGGTGTCCTCCAGCCACCCGGCGGTCAGCTTCGTCGGCGCCCGGACCCTTGCCGCAGGCGGCAACGCGGTCGACGCCACCCTCGCCATGGCGGCGATGTCGTGGCTCGCGTTGCCCGCCCAGTGCGGTGTCGGGGGTGACGCCTTCGCCGTGGTGCTGGAGCCCGACGGTACCGTGTGGACGGTGGGTGGCAGCGGGTTCGGACCCGACGGCGGCACGGCGGAGTTCTACCGAGACCACGGTCTGAACGCGGTTCCATTGGAAGGCGCGCTCGCGGTCGCGGTGCCCGGTGGTGTCGCGGCGATGCACGCGATGCACACCCGATCCGCGTCGATGTCGCAGGAGGAACTCTGGGCACCGGCACTGGCCGCCGCCGAGCGGGGAATGCCGTGCACGTTCCGGACGCACGAGGACATCCGCGACCATCGTGAGGCGCTCGCCGGCGACCCCGGCACCGCCGAGATGTTCCTGCCGAACGGCGCCGTACCGCCGGTAGGCATGCGCCTGCCCAAGCTGGACCTGGCGAACTCGATGCGAGAGCTGGCGAAGGACCCGCTGGGCTTCTACACGGGCGTTCTGGCCGAACGTGCCGTCGCGGTACTCGGTCGTGCCGGCGCGCCGTTCAGCGGTGCGGAGTGGGCGGCTGGCGCGCACGTTGCCCTGGAGTCGTCGGTCACCGGCCGGTACCGCGACCTGGTCGTGCATCAGACACCGTCACCCTCACCGGGGTGGATGCTGTTACAGCAGGCCGCGATATGCGACGGCCAGCTCGCGTCGCGGGAGTGGTTGAGTGCGGAGTCCGTGCACTGGATGGCGGGCTCGGCCCGGGTGGCGTTTCGCGATCGCTGGGAGCACTGCGGTTCGGACAACAGCGCGTGGCGCACCCTGCTCGGCGACGCCGCGGTCGCCAAGGCACGCGCGGGTCTTGCTGCGGGCATGCTGGCGACCGCACCGGGGATCCGCCCTGGCGGGGACACCACGTCCATGGTGGCGGTCGACATGCAGGGGCGCGCGGTGAGCTTCATCCACTCGCTTGCGTTCCCGTTCGGTGCCAGGATGACAGTGCCCGGAACGGGGATCGTGCTGAACAACCGGCTTGGCCGCGGTGCGTATCTCGCCGAAGACCACCCCAACGGCGTGCGCCCGCGCCGCAAGCCGCTGCACACGCTGAACGCATGGCTGGCCACCGACTCGACAGGGCACCTGATCCACGTTGGCAACACCCCTGGTGGTGACGGTCAGGTGCAGTGGAACATGCAGATTCTGTCCCACCTCGCCGACCACGGCTTGGGTCCACAGGACGCGGTGACTGCGCCCAGATTCGTCGTCTTCCCCGGCAGTGACGCCGACGTAGTGGGGCAACCAGAGGAGCTGCGCTGCGAGTCCCGGATGAGCGGCCACGTCCTGACCCGACTGACCGAGCTCGGCCACCGGGTCCGGGTGGTCGGGCCATGGGCAGCGGGTGGGAGCGCCGTCGTGATCACGGCCGACCATGAACGCGGTTGCCTGTCCGGTGGGGCTGATCCGAGGCAGGACGGCATCGCTCTGGGCGGATGTAGGTCGTAGAGCTTGGCCGTCCACGCCCCGCCGGCAGAGTCGTCCGGCAGAGTTTGTGTGGCGCAAACGGCCGGCGGCGCCGTACTCGATGAGGACGGTGTGCGAGGTCATCGTCGGCATCCTCACCAGCCCGCCGCTCGTCGCCATTGGCGTGCCCTGACCGTCCACAAGAGAACACCGGTGTAGTCACGCGGCAGATCATGTCCACATTGGGACGACAGCACGGTCAGCCACGCCGGTGCACACCGGACCCCTAGGCCAGGGCCACGTACAGGAACGCCAGCACGGTACCCGGGCCGAGCAGAACACACAGGCCCATCGCGCCATAAAACGGCTTGTCCTTGACGAACATCGCCACCATCGCACCGGCTACGGCAGCGACCACGGCGAAAAACAGCACCAGCACAACGACAGACATATTCGGTCCTTCTGGGACGTCTTTCCCTGTGCCGGGCACCAGTCGTCGCCCAGTTGCCACCACAGCCCGGTGGCGGCCCGCAACGGACCCAGCACAGCGAAGAGAAACAGGAGTCAATGGCTCGCATGCGGCACGCCGCGCCACCGTCCAGGCGCGGGTGAGTGCGACAGGCGTGTCGAGAACGGGTTCAGATTCGGATCATCCGGTTCACGCGAACGGGGGCGCCCGACTCGACCGCGGTGTCGGCGTCGCGGCCGCCATCCCAGTGCCGCCTACCTCGCCGATGAGCAACCGTCCCCGCGGCGCGCACGCATCGGTCGCGCGCGGGCACACGGCCCACCAGGTATCCGACAACGCCGTGGCCAGCGAACGCAGCGTCCCTGTCGACAGCCGTAGCCAGTCCTGAAGGTCGTCGTGCATCGACGGCGCGGCCGATGCCGACCCGCCGATCGTCGATGTCCATTGCGGCAGTGCCTGATGCCGCACCGCATTCCCGGTGCCGACGCCGGTGCCCGGCGTTACGGCAGCGGGCACTCCGAACAGCACCAGCAGCAAGGCGAGCAGGAGCCCGAACCGGCCCGCTCTCGCCGCTACCTGCACCCGCTCGGCTCCCTCACCGCACCACGAACTGTTCCGAAGTATGCACAGCTTACGTGTGGGCCCGGCAGCGTCGAGGTCTGACACCGTGGTCTGAAAACAGCGGTACGGACCCGACATCGGTGACGACGTCAGGTCGCCGGAGCGGGCTTGAGTCGGCGTCGCAGTGCGGTGGCGGCGGGTTCGACGAGTCTGGCGGTGAGGGGGCCGAGGATGGCCATGAGCAGGACATAGGCGGTGGCCAGGGCGGCGAGCTGGTCGTCGACCGCGCCGGCGGTGACCGCGAGTCCGGCGATGACGATGGAGAACTCTCCGCGCGCGACCAGGGCCGCGCCCGCGCGGGCGCGGCCCATCCGGGCGATGCCTTGGTGTTGGGCGGCCCACCAGCCGGTGGCGAGCTTGGTCAGGGTGGTGACCAGCGCCAGCACGAGCGCGGTGCCGATGACCGGGGGGATCGTGGTGGGGTCGGTGTTGAGGCCGAATACGACGAAGAACATCGCGGCGAACAGATCGCGTAGGGGTTCGAGGAGTTTGGTGGCGTTTTCCGCGGTCGAGCCGGAGATCGCGATGCCGAGTAGGAACGCGCCGACGGCGGCGGACACCTGCAGCTGGGAGGCGATGCCGGCGACGAGCAGTGCGGCGCCGAGCACGCGCAGCAGGAACACCTCGGGCTCGGGGCTGTCGACGACCATCGACACGAACCGGCCGAACCGCAGCGCCACCACGAGCACGATCGTGACCACGACCAGGGAGATGCCGACCGCGGTCAACCCGCCCAGCAGGGTCGCTCCGGCCAACAACGCGGTGAGGATCGGCAGGTAGACGGCCATCGCGAGATCCTCGAATACCAGGATCGACAGGATGACCGGGGTTTCCCGGTTGCCGAGCCGGCCCAGGTCGCCGAGCACCTTGGCGATGATGCCGGAGGACGAGATGTACGTGACACCTGCCATGGCGAGCGCACCGACCGGGCCCCACCCCAGCATCAGCGCGACCGCGGCGCCGGGCAGCGCATTGAGCACCAGGTCGAGCAGGCCTGACATCCACGACCGTTTCAGGCCGGTTACCAGCTCTGCTGCCGAGTACTCCAGCCCGAGCAGCAGGAGCAGCAGGATGACGCCGATCTCGCTGGCTAGGTGCGCGAACTCCTCGATGCCGTGCAGCGGCAGCAGACCGCCCGCGCCGAACGCGAGGCCACCGACGAGATACAGCGGGATGGGAGAGATGCCGATCCGCCAGGCGAGGCGACCGAGGATGCCGAGGCCGAAGAACACTGCCCCCAGTTCGATGAGGGAGATGGCGGTGTTGTGCATGCCGTCGGGATCAGCCCTTGTCGAGCACGTCGACGGCCTTCGCGAGGCCCTCGGCGGTGCCGACCGTCACCAGCAGGTCGCCGGCGCTGAGCACGAAGTCCGGGCGGGGCGACGGGTGGACCGTGCCCGCACGGACCACCGCGACGACCGACACCGCGGTGCGGGTGCGCAACGCGGTGTCCCCGAGTGTCCTGCCGTCATAGGGCGAGCGGGGGGCGAGCATCAGCTGCCGGGTGTTCACCCCGTCGAGATCGCGGTGCTGCTTTTCTAGCTGGGCCACCAGGTGCGGCCCGCCGAGCAGGTTCGCCAGCGCACCGGACTCCTCCGGGGTCAACGGGATCGACGCCACGCACGAGTCGGGGTCATCCTGCTTGTAGACGATCAAATCGAAATGCCCGTCTCGGTGGGTGATCACCCCGATCCGTCGTCCGGAACGAGCGACGAAGTCCTGACGTGTGCCTATCCCAGGCAGTGGGGTCACCTCGACATTCACCCGATCACGTTACAACGATGTCCGATTCGTTCCCCGCCTGTTCACGCGTCGCGTTGGACACGGTTGTCGGGAACGAGCCCCGCGCCCGGTGCCTGGTGCGGGTCCGACCTGCAGGGTCGGGGGCGGCAGGGTCGCGGCCGGTGGGTTCGGGGTCGCCGTGCTCGCCGAACCAGCGGGCGAGTTTCCCTCGCCGACCAATTCGACCGCGCCAAGCACCTCGCACGAACCATCACCTACTCTCCTTCGCTGGCGGAGGCGCTGGCGCGGGTAGCCGGCGTGGCCGCGGAGCCCGGTGAGTCCGGACGTGCCACCCGCCTTCTCGACGACGCCGAGCAGATCGCCCGCACGGACGCCGGTTTCCACTGGCAGGCGAATACGCTGTCGCGGGTAGCCGGATCGGTTGCCACAGCGGGCGATTTCGACCGTGCCGAACACATCGCGCACACCATCACCGGTTTCCACTCGCGGGCGAAAGCGCTGGCGCGGATAGCCGGGGCAGTTGCCAAGGCCGGCGACTTCGACCGAGCTGAGCGCATCGCCCGCACCATCACCGACCGCCACTGGAGGAGGATGCGCGCAACTGGAAGACGAAGGCGCTCACACGGGTTGCCGAGGCGGCTGCCAAGGCCGGTGATTTCGAGCGCGCCGAACACATCGCCCACACCACGACGGAATCCTACTATCGGGTGGATATGCTGGCGCGGATAGCCGGGGCGGCGGCGGAGGCCGGTGATTTCGAGCGGGCCGAGCAGATCACCCACACCATCACCGATGATCCCATTTCATCCGCGAATGCGCTGATGTGGATAGCCGAGGCGGCTGCCAAGGCCGGCGATTTCGAGCGCGCCGAACACATCGCCCATGCCATGACGGACGGCTACCGGCAGGCGAAGGCGCTGGCGCGGGTAGCCGGTGTGGTTGCGGAGGCCGGTGAGTCCGGACGTGCCACACGTCTCCTCGACGAAGCCGAGCACATCGCCCGGACCAGCACTGAACGCTTCGAGTCCAATCGGGTGAATATGCTGGTGTGGGTCGCCGAGGCAGGTGCCAAGGCCGGTGAGTCCGGACGTGCCGCACGCATCCTCGACGATGCCGAGCGGCTCGCCCACACCATCGACCACACCTACTCGCGAGCGGACGCGCTGGCGCGGGTAGCCGAGACGGTTGCCAAGTCCGGCGACTTCGACCGCGCCGAGCGGATTGCCCACACCGTTACGCTGGATCGTTCGCACAGGGCCAAAGCACTCGTGGCGTTGGCGCAGAACAGCTCATCCCCGCGTAGAAAACATGTCGTAGCCGACGTGTTGAGACTTGAGAACTGGCAGCCTTCTGTAGACGTATTGACCGAGTTGGCTCCCGCGACGCCTGAGGTGATCCTCACCGAACTCACCGCCGTTGGGCTAGCCTGAACCCCTATTGGCACGCGTCGGTATCTCACACCGGCGGAGTCGATTCATGAATCGCCAGGCGCCGTCCCCGCGGCCCGCCGGCTACTCGGCTGGGACGAGCTTGAGGCTGATCGAGTTGATGCAGTAGCGCTGGTCGGTGGGCGTGGGGTAGCCCTCGCCTTCGAAGATGTGGCCGAGGTGGCTGTGGCAGGCGGCGCAGAGCACCTCGACGCGGACCATGCTCAGGGCGCGGTCCTCGCGGAGGAGTACCGCGTCCGAGTCCTGCGGGGCATAGAACGACGGCCAACCGCAGTGGGACTCGAACTTCGTGTCGCTGCGGAAGAGCTCCGCGCCGCACGCCCGGCACTCGTACACGCCCACCGTCTTGGTGTCGGTGTACCCGCCGGTCCACGGGCGCTCGGTGCCGGCCTGGCGCAGGACCGCGTACTCCTCCGCCGTCAGCTCCTGGCGCCACTCCTCGTCCGACTTCACCACGTTCGGGGTGGCGTCCACGTCCTGGTTCATGCCTCCACGCTATCCCTATCTGACCAACGTCGAGAGCGCGTACCCTAGCGTGTCCCACACGGCCACCGTCACGCCCAGCAGGATCAGCAGCGCGAGGATGCTCGCCATCAGCTTGTGGTGGCCGCCCAGCCGGTTGGCGGACGCGGCGAAGTCGGTCATGTCCGACAGGTAGCCCTCGACGGTGAAGCTCGGGTGCACACGCCGCTGCCGCCGCAGGTGCTCGGCGAACGCCCTGGCCTCCGGGTCGTTCGGGTCCAGCCCGAGCAGCTCGTCGTCGAACTGGTCCCCCAGGGGATCAGCCGGCCGGCGCGGGGTGTCGTCCGGGTCCTGGATCCCGTTCACGGCCATGGCCACCACGGTAGCCTGACGACGTGGCGGAGGCGATCGAACTCACCGTGGGCGGGCGCACGGTGCGGGTGTCCAACCCGGGCAAGCCGTACTTCGCGGACAAGGGGATCACCAAGGGCGACGTCGTCCAGTACTTCCTGTCCGTCGGCGACGGCATCCTCGGTGCGCTGCGTGACCGGCCCACCACGCTGGAGCGCTGGCCGTCCGGCGTGTTCGAGGGTGCGAAGCTCTCGACCCGCGCCGACAACCGGGGCGACGCCTTCTACCAGAAGCGCGTCCCCAAGGGCGCGCCCGACTACGTCGAGACCGCGCGGATCACCTTCCCGAGCGGCCGGCCCGCCGACGAGGTGTGCCCGACCGAGCTCGCCGTCGTCGCGTGGGCGGTGAACCTCGGCACGCTGACGTTCCACCCCTGGCCCGTCCGCCGCCCCGAGGTCGACCGGCCCGACCAGCTGCGCGTGGACCTCGACCCCCAGCCGGGCACCTCGTTCCGCGACGCGGTCACGGTCGCGCACGAGCTGCGCGGGCTGCTCGACGAGCTCGGCATGACCGGCTTCCCGAAGACCTCCGGCGGCCGCGGTCTGCACGTCTACGTGCCGATCGAGCCACGCTGGACCTTCGTCGAGGCGCGCCGGGCGCTGATCGCGCTCGGCCGCGAGCTCGCGCGGCGGATGCCCGATCAGGTCACCGTGAACTGGTGGAAGGAGGAGCGCGGCGAGCGGATCTTCATCGACTTCAACCAGATGGCCCGCGACCGCACGATCGCGTGCGCCTACTCGATCCGCCCGACCGCCCGCGCGCTCGTGTCCGCCCCGCTGGCGTGGGACGAGATCGACGACGCCGAACCCGAGGACCTCGACGCGCACACGATGCCGGCCCGGTTCGCGAAGGTCGGGGACCTGCACGCGGGCGTGGCCGAGCGGGCCTGCTCGCTCGAGCCGCTCCTGGAGCTGGTGGCCCGCGACGAGCGCGACGGCCTCGGCGACCTGCCCTACCCGCCCGAGTACCCCAAGATGGCGGGCGAGCCGAAGCGCGTACAGCCCTCCCGCGCCCGCCCCGAGGAGTGAAGGTCTCACCATGACCAACGGAACCTCAGGGGACCGTGACGGTGCCCAGCCACAAGTACGTGGATATCCGCACGATCCGCTGGAACGCAACGCACACTTTTAATTCCGGGGAGGCGGGCTAGCGAGGCGGGCCAGCGAGGCGCCAGGGCAGGCAGCCGGCCGAGTCGATGCGCTCGCCCTTGCGGATGGTGACCGTGCCCGCGTCGTTGACCACGCCGTTCTGGATGAGGTCACCGCGCGGACCGGTGCGGCTCCAGTAGCAGCCGCCGGCGTTGCTGCCGTCCGGGCCGTCGGTCCGGTACGCGCCCGCCTGGACGTCCACGCCGACCTGGAACAGGCCGTCGGAGAACTCGGCGAGCGGGGGCGACGGCGGGGGAGCCGTCACGGTCTGGGTCACCGTCTGCGTCTCGAACTGCGTGGCGGTGACGGTCACCCGGGTGGCGGCCGGTGCCTCGCCTTCGCTCGACCCGGAGGCGGCCACCGTCCCCACGATCGCCGCCACCGCGGTCACCACGACCCCCGCGACGGTGAGGACCAGCCACGGCCAGAGCGGCCACCGGTGCCCGGTCCCGCTGGTCTCCTTCACCATTCCGACTCCTTGCGCCGCTGCCTAGCAGTCGTCACCCAGCACGTTCCTGTTACGAGTTCCCGGGAGCGTATGTCCGGTCCAGCGCCGCTCCAGGGCTCCGACCACCCATTTTGACCCCGCCGCGACCGGCTCGGGCCGGCCGCGGTTGATTTCGGCCACCTCAGCAGGAAGCATCGGAAGCGTCCGACGCAACCCGAGCCGGAGAGGCAGCCGTGACGCAGCAGTACGTCGTTCGCTATGTCGGCGGGCCACTCGACGGCCGGGTGGACACGCTGGCCGAGCTGCCCGACGAGCCGCGCAGCACGGTGACCCACGTGCACCTGCACGAGGGTCCGAAGATCGTCCATCATTACGACCTCTGCTACGCCGTCGAGTACGGTTGCGAGTACCGCGTCCGCGCCGAGGAAGAGTAGCGTCCGAGCGGCCGTAGGCCAGCCGCCACGCGGGTTAACCCTTACCTTCGGACAGTGACGTCAGCGACGACCGGCCGGTGGTCGGAGGCCAGTGTGTCGGGCACCCGGGCGTCGCGCGCGTGCACGCCTGCGGAGACCGTGACGTAGTCGATCCGCTTGGCCGGCGCGTCGGCCGGGTAGGTGGCGCCGGGCTCGGGCGACGTCCACGCGTCCGACAGTCGGGTCCACAGTGGAGCGAGCTCGGGCGCGGCCGGCTCGGCGTTGAAGTCGCCCAGCAGCACCTGCCGGGCGCCGTGCGGGTCCTCGCCGAGGATCCGCAGCGTGTCCGCCACCTGCATCTCCCGCACCGCCGGGTCCGGCCGGTAGTCGAGGTGTGTGGTGTAGACGTGCACCGGCACGCCACGCACGAGCACCACGGCCTCGGCGAATCCGGGCATCGGCCTCGGCACCGGATTCGGGTCCTGAGTGGACAGACGGGTGATCAGGTGGTTCTCGGTGTGGACGATCGGGTGCCGGCTGAGCACGGCGACCCCGTAGCGGCGGCGGGGTTCGCCATCGGTCAGCGGTGGCAGGTCGTAGATCGGCGCGAAGAACACGCGCATGTCGAGCATCCGCGCGAGGTCGCGCGCCTGGTCCTGGAAGTCGCTGCGCGCGTCCCAGTGGACATCGACCTCCTCGAGGCCCACCACGTCCGCGCGGCTGTCTCGGATCACCGACGCGGTCCGGGCGAGGTCGAGCGCGCCGTCGGTGCCGATCCCGGTGTGGATGTTGTAGCTCATCACCCGCAGCGCGACCTCGTGGCCGGGCGCGGCGGACGCCGGCGGGGTGAGCAGCGACAGGATGAGCAGTGCGGCCAGGAGCAGGGAAATCCGGCGCATCGTCGAACCTTTCTCAGGGTGGGCAGACCGTCCCGTTGCGCGGCACCTTAGCGTCGGTGAGGAAGCTCAACGCGGCTTTCGTGGCACAGTCGGAGAAGCCGAGCGCGCCGTGCCCGCCGCCCTGCCACGACATGTACACCCCGGACTCGAGCTGTTGCGCGGCCCGCTCGGTGCCCTGCTCGGGGGTGACCGCGTCGCTGGCGGTGCCGAGCACGACGATCGGCGGGGCGTCGGGCGCGGTGGGTGTCGGCAGCGGCTGGTTCGGCACGGTCCACGGGCTGCACAGCGCGAGCCGCTGCGCGGCCACCGGGCCGAACGTGGGGAACCGCTTCTTCCAGTCGTCGCCGAACTGCTCGACCCGCTCCGGGGACAGCCGCGTCTTGGTGTCGTTGCACCTGGTCACCAGCGTCGAGTCCAGCGTCGCCGCCTGCGAGCTCGTGCCGATCACCACGGGCACGAGCAGCTCGACGAGCCCGGACGGGTCTCGGTCGCCCGCCTTGTCCAGCGCCGCCGACAGCGTGGGCCACAGCGACCGGTCGGCCAGCCCGAGCATGACCGCGTACAGCGCCGAGCCCGCGGTGATGTCCAGGTCCGTGTCGGTGATCGGGCTCGTCCGCAGCTCGCCGAGCAGGTTCAGCAGCTCGCGCTCGGGGTCGCTGCCGAGCTCGCACCGCCGGTTGACGCAGTCCAGGGCGAACGCGTCGAACGCGGCCTCGGCGCCCTTGGCCACGCCTTCCAGCGCGGTCGCGGCGTCCTGGGTGGGGTCGGGCACGCCGTCGAGCACCATCCGCCCGACGCGGTCGGGGAAGCGCTCGGCGTACACCGACAGCACCCGCGAGCCCTCGCCGTGCCCGATGCCGTTCAGCGTGGGCACGCCGAGCACGTCGCGCAGCGTCTCCACGTCGGCGGCGGTGCGCCAGGTGTCGATGGCGGGCAGCTGGGACTCCAGCTGGATCGAGCACTGCTGCCCGGCGGTCTGCGCGGCCTCCAGCCACACGTCGATCGGCAGGTCGGCCGGGTCGGTGTCGACGATGGTCCGCCGGACGGTCTCGGGCACGCAGCTGGCCGCGCCGGAGTTGCCGGTACCTCGGCGGTCCATGCCGATCAGGGTGAACTTCTGGAGGAACTCCTGCGGCAGCGTCGCGGCGAGGCGGGCGGCGTAGATCGTGCCCGGCAGCCCGTCGACGTCGTTGAGGACGACCAGCGGCACCTTGCCCTCGCCGGCCCGCAGCAGCTGCAGCCGGGCGAGCCCGCGGCCGGGTGCGTAGGGCGAGTCCAGGATCGCGTTGATCTTGCCGCACTCGATGGGCAGCCAGCCGGGCAGGTCCTCCTCGCCGAGCCGGACGAGGACCTCCTCGGAGCACTCCCGCCAGGCCAAGCCGCCGTCCATCTCCTCCAGCGGCGGCACCTCGGGCGTCCCGCCGGGCGCCTCGCTGGTGGCCTGCGGGGCCTCGTGGACGACGATCCCGGGGCGCGCGGACGGCCCGGCGGTGCAGGCGGTGGCCAGGCCGGCGGTGACGAACAGGAGGGCGATCCACCTCGCCCAGCGCCGCCCGGTCAACAAGATCCTCCCCTGCCTCCTCGTACACCCGCAGCGTCGCACGTCACGGGTATGGCTTCCGTGAGCGGAGCGACAATCCGACTCCGTGAGTAACAATGGCCGGGTGCAGCTGCCTGTGATGCCACCCGTGCCGCCGATGCTGGCCAAGTCCATCCCGCAGATCCCCGCCGGCCAGTTCTACGAACCGAAGTGGGACGGCTTCCGGTCGATCATCTTCCGTGACGAGGACGAGGTCGAGATCGGCAGCCGCAACGAGCGGCCGATGACCCGCTACTTCCCGGAGGTCGTCGAGGCGGTGAAGGCCAACCTGCCGCGGCGGTGCGTGATCGACGGCGAGATCGTGATCGCGAGCACCGAGAAGCAGGGCCTGGACTTCGACGCCCTGCAGCAGCGCATCCACCCGGCGGCGAGCCGGGTGAACCTGCTGTCCGAGCAGACACCGGCCAGCTTCATCGCGTTCGACCTGCTCGCCCTCGGTGACGAGTCGTACCTGGAGCGCCCGTTCAGCGAGCGGCGCGCGGCGCTGGAGCGGGCGCTCGAGTCGGCGAAGGCGCCGGTGCACCTCACGCTCGGCACGACCGACGCGAAGGTGGCCGAGGAGTGGTTCGACCTGTTCGAGGGCGCCGGTCTGGACGGGGTGATCGCCAAGCAGCTGGACGAGCCGTACCAGCCGGACAAGCGGATCATGAAGAAGATCAAGCACGAGCGCACCGCGGACTGCGTGCTCGCCGGCTACCGGGTGCACAAGTCCGGCCCGGACGCGGTCGGCTCGCTGCTGCTCGGGCTGTACGGCGACAACGGCAAGCTGGCGTCGGTCGGCGTCGTCGGGGCGTTCCCGATGGCCCGCCGCAAGGAGCTGATGGTCGAGCTGGCGCCGCTGGTCACGACGTTCGACGATCACCCATGGGCGTGGGCGGCACACGAGGCGGGGGAGCGCACGCCACGCAAGAACGAGGTCAGCCGGTGGAACGCCGGCAAGGACCTGTCGTTCGTCCCGCTGCGCCCGGAGCGGGTGCTCGAGGTGCGCTACGACCACATGGAGGGCGTGCGGTTCCGCCACACCACACAGTTCGTCCGCTGGCGCCCGGACCGCGACCCGCGCTCGTGCACCTACGACCAGCTCGAGCAGCCCGTCCGCTTCGACATCGCCGACATCCTCAGGCCCGCCGGTACCTGAGCATCAGGAACCCGTCCTCGGTCAGCACCGACGCGAGCTCCATGTCGAGCGGCTCGGGCCGCGGCATGCCCTCGGCGATCCGCGCGGCCCCAGCGCCGGTGAGCAGCGGCGCGATCGTCAGGCACAGCTGGTCGACCAGGCCGCCCGCGATCAGCTCGCTGAACAGGTGCGGGCCGCCCTCGCAGCAGACCCGCAGCAGGCCGCGCTCGGCGAGGGCGTCGAGGGCGCGGTTCAGGTCGACCAGCTCGTCGCCGGCGATGACGACGTCGGCGCCGGCCGCCTCCAGGTCGATGCGGCGGCTCTTCGGCGCGGCCTCGGTGGTCAGCACGATCGGCGGCACCAGCGTGTCGGCGACCATCGGCGTCTGCGGCCCGATCGAGCACCGGCCGGTCACCACGGCGATCGGCGGGATCGCGGAGAGCCCGAGGCGGGCGCGGCGCTCGGCCCGCAGCTCGGTGTGCTTGACGCCCCGGTACCCCTCGACGGTCGCCGTGCCGGCGCCGACGAGCACGACGTCGGACAGGTCGCGGCCGAGCGCGAAGATCTTCTTGTCCGCGGGGCTGGACAGGCCCTGCGAGCGGCCGGCGACGGTGGCCGCCCCGTCCGCGCTGCTCACGAAGTTGACCTGGAGCCACGGGCGGTCGAGCCGGGGCGGGTAGTCGTAGAGCTCCTCGAGCTCGCGGTCGCTCAGGCGGGCGGCGTCCGTGCCGAGCGGCAGCAGGTGCATTGGGTCATCTCAGCACGCGGCCGTGGCCGGCGCGCACTAGCGGTGTGTGCTGTTGCGATGCTGGTTGACGAGCGCCCACACCGAGACCGCCTCGCTGGACTCGTCGGCGCGTGATCGCCGGGCCGTGAGTGGTTCGGCCCGGCCGGCACCGGCCTCGAGCTCCTGGCGGATCTGGTCGTAGATCGGAGTGTCGGTCAACGCCAATCCCTTCCCGTCGCAGCAGCCCTCGCAGCTACGCAGCGTACCGCTTCGGATTCACACTGCCGCACCGCCTCCCCCCCTTCCGGCGAGCCGGAAAACCGTTCGCGTCGGACCGGCCCGTACCGGACGATTTGCGGAATGGGCGCGGGATTTCTCGAGGCGAGCGGGCTGGGCCACCGGCTCGACGACGGTCGCGAGCTGTTCGCGGACGTGTCGTTCCGGGTGAGCTCCGGTCAGGTGGTGGCGCTCGTCGGTGCGAACGGCGCCGGCAAGACGACGCTGCTGCGCATGCTCGCCGGACAGCTCGCGCCGCGCTCGGGTGGCGTCGGCGTGCAGGGCGGGCTCGGCGTGATGCCGCAGTTCATCGGCTCGGTCCGGGACGACCGGACGGTCCGCGACCTGCTGCTGGCGGTCACCCCGCCGGCGCTGCGGGCGGCCGCCGCGGGCCTGGACGCCGCCGAGCTGGCGATGATGGAGACCGACGACGAGCCGACCCAGCTGTGGTACGCGAACGCGCTGCACGAGTGGGGCGAGGCCGGCGGCTACGACGCCGAGGTGCTGTGGGACACCGTCACGGTCGCGGCGCTGGGCGTGCCGTTCGACCGGGCGCGGTACCGCGAGGTGCGGACGCTGTCGGGCGGCGAGCAGAAGCGGCTGGTGCTGGAGGCACTGCTGACCGGCGGCGAGCAGGTGCTGCTGCTCGACGAGCCGGACAACTACCTCGACGTGCCGGGCAAGCGGTGGCTCGAGCGCCGGCTCGCCGAGGCGACGAAGGCGGTGCTGCTGGTCAGCCACGACCGCGAGCTGCTCGCGTCGGTGGCCACCCACGTCGTGACGCTGGAGGGCGGCGGCACCTGGGTGCACGGCGGCGGGTTCGGCACCTGGCACGAGGCGCGGCTGGCGCGCTGGGAGCGGATGGCGGAGCTGCGCCGGCGGTGGGACGAAGAGCGCGAGAAGCTGGTCGAGCTCGTCCGCACCCTGCAGCAGCAGGCGAAGAACAGCGACGCGATGGCCGCGCGGTACAAGGCGGCGCAGACGCGGCTGCGGAAGTTCGAGGAGGCCGGCGCGCCGCCCCTGCCGCCGCGGGAGCCGCCGGTGCGACCGCGGCTGCGGGGTGGGCGGACCGGCCTGCGGGCGATCACGTGCGAGTCGCTGGAGCTGACGGGCCTGATGAAGCCGTTCGACCTGGAGGTGTTCTTCGGCGATCGGGTCTGCGTGCTGGGCTCGAACGGTTCGGGCAAGAGTCATTTCCTGCGGCTGCTCGCCGGCGAGTCGGTGTCCCACGCCGGTGCGTGGCGGCTGGGCGCGCGGGTGGTGCCGGGGCTGTTCGCGCAGACGCACCAGCATCCGGAGTGGGTCGGCCGCACGCTGACCGACATCCTGTGGCACGGCGACGGCGGCCGGTCCGGAATGGACCAGGGGACGGCGTCCGCGGCGCTGTCGAGGTACGGCCTGGCGGCGGCACGCGAGCAGCGCTTCGAGACGCTCTCGGGCGGGCAGCAGGCGCGGTTCCAGATCCTGCTGCTGGAACTGTCCGGCGCGACCCTGCTACTGCTCGACGAGCCGACCGACAACCTGGACCTGACGTCGGCGGAGGCGTTGCAGGACGCGCTGGAGTCATACGAGGGCACGGTGGTCGCGGTGACCCACGACCGGTGGTTCGCACGCTCCTTCGACCGGTACCTGGTGTTCCGCTCCGACGGAGTGGTGTCCGAAGTAGACGCTCCAGTGTGGGACGAAGGCCGGGTTCAGCGCGCCCGCTGACGGTTGTCCAGGATGCGGTCGCCGGGCATCGGGATGTCGTGCAGGAGCAGGCGGCTGCGCACCTCGCGGACCCCGTGCTCGGTCTTGAGCGCGTCGAGGACGCGTTCGAACTCGGTGGTGCCCGTGCAGGCGAGACGGAGTTGGTAGTCGTACTCGCCGGTGACCCGGAACGCCTCGACGATCTGCGGGATGCCGGCGAGGCTCTCGTGGAACCGCTTGTTGTCGTAGCCCTCGCGCAGGCGGACGTCGCTGATCAGGATGAGCGGGCGGCCGATCGCGTCGTAGTCGAGGTGTGCGTGGTACCCGCTGATGATCCCTTGCCTGCGCAGCCGCCGGACGCGGTCGGCGGTCGTGTTGGCGGAGAGCCGGACGGCGCGGCCCAGCTCCTGGTAGGTCAGCCGGGCGTCGTCGAGCAGCAGGGCGATGAGCCGGCGATCGATCGCGTCCATCTCGGTCCTTTCGTAGTCAGGCCGATGATATCTCGGCAGGCTTGCGTATATCCGAGCCATTTCCGAGCCACCATCGGCAAGGTGGCGACGAATATGTGGATACGTGGACCTGTTGCTGAAGTTGTTGCTCACGCCGACTCTCGTGCTGCTGGTGACGCTGGCCGCGCGCCGCTTCGGGGACCGGGTCGGAGGTCGGCTGACCGCGCTGCCACTGACCTCGGGGCCGCTGGTGGTCGTCGTGGTGTGCGGTCAAGGCGCGGCCACCGGGGAGGCGCTGGTGTCGGGGATCGTGTCCGGGATGCCGGCGGCCGCCGTGTTCCTGGCCGGCTACTGGTGGCTGGCCAGGCGCCGCGCGGGCGTCGTGGTGGCGGTCGGCGCCTGGATGGCCGCGGGTGCACTGCTGGCGTGGACGCGGCTGCCGGCCGGCGTGTCGCTGGCGTTGGTGGTGGCGGTACTGGTGGTGGCACGGGTGGCGCTGCGCCGTGCCGAGCGCGGCCTCCGGCCCCCCGGGATCCGGCGTAGCGGCGGCCACCGACGCTTCCGGGGGGCCGGCGGCGCGGCTGTGGACGACCGCGAGCTGGTCGTGCGGATCGGGGTGGTGACCGGGTGCGTCGCGGGGCTGTCCACCCTCGCCGAGGTGTTGCCGGCCCGGGTGGCCGGGATGCTGGCGGCGTTCCCGGTGCTGGTGTGCGTGCTCGCCGTGCTGACCCGCCGGCGCGGCGGGGCCGTGGCGGCTCGGGCGATGGTCGGCGGGGTGCTCGTCGGGTTGCCGGCCACCGCCGCGTTCTTCGGGGTGCTCGCGGCGACCCTCGGCCACGTGCCCGCCGGCGTGGGGTTCGCGCTGGCGGTCGCGGTCGCGCTAGCCGGCCAGTACCTCGGCGATCTTGTCGATGCCGTGGTCGAGGTCGGCCTGCGAGATGACCAGCGGAGGCGCCACGCGCAGCGTCGTGTCGTGGGTTTCCTTGCACAGCACGCCGCGCTCCATCAGGGTCTCGCTGATCTCCCGCGCGTGTCGGCCCGGCGCGATCTCCACGCCCGCCCACAGGCCGCGGCCCCGGACCTCCGCCACCCCGTGGCCGACCAGCTCGCCCAGCCGGCGGTGCAGGTGGTCGCCGAGCGTGCGGGAGCGCTCCTGGAACTCTCCGGTCGCGAGCAGCTTGATGACCGCCCGGCCCACGGCGCACGCGAGCGGGTTGCCGCCGAAGGTCGAGCCGTGCTCGCCGGGACGCAGCACGCCGAGCACGTCCCCGCGGCCGACCACCGCGGACACGGGCAGGATGCCGCCGCCCAGCGCCTTGCCCAGCGTGTACAGGTCCGCCCGGATCCCCTCGTGCTCGGAGGCGAACAGCGTGCCCGTGCGCGCCAGTCCTGACTGGATCTCGTCGAGGATCAGCAGGACGTCGTGGTCGTCGCAGAGCTGGCGGACCTCGCGCAGGTAGCCGGCCGGCGGCACCAGCACCCCGGCCTCCCCCTGCACCGGCTCGACGAGCACGGCCGCGGTCCGCCGCGTGATGGCCGCCTCGAGCGCCTGCGCGTCCCCGTACTTCACCACCTGGAAGCCCGGTGTGTACGGCCCGAAGTCGTTGCGCGCCACCGAGTCCGTCGAGAACGAGATGATCGTCGTCGTCCGGCCGTGGAAGTTCGAGCCGGCCACGAGGATCTCCGCGGTCCCGTCGGGCACGCCCTTGACCTGGTACGCCCACTTCCGCGCGACCTTGATCGCCGACTCCACGGCCTCGGCGCCCGAGTTCATCGGCAGCACCATGTCCGTGCCGGTGAGCTCGGCCAGCTCGCGGCAGAACAGCCCCAGCTGGTCGTGGTGGAACGCGCGACTGGTCAGCGTCACCCGCCCGAGCTGCTCGACCGCGGCCGCGACGAGCGCGGGGTGGCGGTGGCCGAAGTTCAGCGCCGAGTACCCGGCCAGGAAGTCCAGGTACCGCTTGCCGGCCACGTTGGTCACCCAGGCGCCCTCGGCCTCGGCGATCACCACGGGCAGCGGGTGGTAGTTGTGCGTGCTCCACGCCTCGTCGAGCGCGATCAGGTCGGCGGCATTCTGTGGGATACCAGCGGGCATACGAACAGATTAAGGCTCCGCCGCGATGGATTCATCCGCAGACCATTGCGCGGAGTGTGCCATCGTTGCGTGGTTCGAGCCGAGCGCAACCGATCGTTGTCAGGTGGTGAGCTTCGGGATGATCTCGTTTCCGTAGGCGGACAGGGTCTGGTCCTTCGCGTCGTGCATGAGGTAGACGGCGAACTGGTCGACGCCCAGCTCGGCGAGCTCGTTCAGCCGGTCCACGTGCGCGGACTCCGGTCCGAGCAGGCAGAACCGGTCGACGATCTCGTCGGGCACGAAGTCGGTCGACGGGTTGCCGGCCTTGCCGTGGTGGGCGTAGTCGTAGCCCTCCCGGCCACGGATGTAGTCGGTCAGCTCGCGCGGCACCGGGCCGGACTCGCCGTAGCGTGCGACGAGGTCGGCCACGTGGTTGCCGACCATGCCGCCGAACCAGCGCAGCTGCTCGCGCTGGTGCGCCAGGTCGTCACCCACGTACGCGGGCGCCGCCACGCACATGGTGATGCCGCCGGGGTCGCGCCCCGCGTCCCGGGCCGCCGCACGGACCGACTCGATGGTCCAGCGGGTAATCGCCGGGTCGGCCGTCTGCAGGATGAACCCGTCGGCGTGCTCGCCGACCAGCTTGAGCGCCTTCGGACCGTACGCGGCCATCCAGACCTCGAGCCGTCCGTCGCGCACCCACGGAATGCGCACCGGTGCGCCATGGTGGTCCACCTCCCGCCCCTCGGCCAGTTCCCGGATCACGTGCATGGAATCACGGAGCACCGACAGCGGAGCGGGCTTCTGGCCGATGACCCGCCGGGCCGAGTCGCCGCGGCCGATACCGCACACCGTGCGGTTGCCGAACATCTCGTTCAGCGTGGCGAACAGCGACGCGGTGACCGACCAGTCCCGTGTGGACGGGTTGGTCACCATCGGCCCGACCGTCATCGACCGCGTCTGGGACAGGATCTGCGAGTAGATGACGAACGGCTCCTGCCACAGCACGCACGAGTCGAACGTCCAGCCGTAGCCGAAACCCAGCCCCTCGGCGGATTTCATCAGCCGGACGACCTCGCTCGCCGGCGGGTCCGTCTGCAGCACGACACCAAAGTCCATGATGGACACGCCTTCCTATACGAGGTACTGGGACAGGTCGCGGGACAGGAACTTGCCGTGTCCCTCGGCGCCGTGGAACGCGCCGTCGGCGATCACCGCCGAACCGCGGGACAGCACGGTCTCCACCTTGCCGGTGATCGACATGCCCTCGTACGCGGAGTAGTCCACGTTCATGTGGTGCGTGTCCACCGACAGCGTCTGCGTCGCGGCGGGGTCGTACACCACGATGTCCGCGTCCGCGCCCGGCGCGATGACGCCCTTGCGCGGGTAGAGGCCGAACATCCGCGCCGGCGTCGTCGAGGCGACCTCGACCCACCGCGCCAGCGAGATCTCGCCGGCGACGACCCCCTGGTGCAGCAGGTCCATTCGGTGCTCGACGCCCGGCATCCCGTTCGGGATCTTCGAGAAGTCGCCGCGCCCCATCTCCTTCTGGTCCACGAAGCAGAACGGGCAGTGGTCGGTCGACACCACCGACAGGTCGTTCGTGCGCAGGCCCCGCCACAGGTCGGCCTGGTGGTCCTTGGGCCGCAGCGGCGGCGACGCCACGTACTTCGACCCCTCGAAGTCGGGCTTCGCGAGGTCCTCGATGGACAGGTACAGGTACTGCGGGCAGGTCTCGGCGAACACGTTCTGCCCGGTGTTGCGGGCCGCTGCCACCGCCTCCAGCGCGTGCCGGGCCGACAGGTGCACGATGTAGAGCGGCGCGCCGGTGACCTTCGCGAGCTGGATGGCGCGCGAGGTCGCCTCGCCCTCCAGCTCCGGCGGCCGGGTGATGCCGTGCTCCACCGGATCCGTCCGCCCGCTCGCGACCGCCTGCGCGACCAGCTGGTCGATCGCGATGCCGTTCTCCGCGTGCATCATGATCATCGAGCCGGTCTCGGTGGCCTTCTGCATCGCGCGCAGGATCTCGCCGTCGGTCGCGTAGAACACGCCCGGGTAGGCCATGAACATCTTGAAGCTGTTCACCCCGGCGTCGACGCAGGTCTCCATCTCCTTCAACGACTGCTCGTTGACGTCGGAGACGATCATGTGGAACCCGTAGTCGATCGCGCAGTGCGTGTCGGCCTTCTCGTGCCACTTGTCCAGGGTGGCCAGCAGCGAGGTGCCCTTGGTCTGCACGGCGAAGTCGATGATCGTCGTCGTGCCGCCCCACGCCGCGGCCGTCGTGCCGGTGGCGAACGTGTCCGCGGAGAAGGTGCCGCCGAAGGGCATCTCCATGTGCGTGTGGGCGTCGATGCCACCCGGCAGCACGTAGCGCCCGTCCGCCTCGATGATCTTGTCGGCCGTGTCGAACACCCCGGGCGCGGTCACCGCCGCGATGGTCTCGCCGTCCACGAGGACGTCGGCGGCGACCGCGCCGGTGGCGTTGACCACCGTGCCGTTGCGAATGAGAGTGCGCATGATCCTTTCCCTGTTGCGAGACTGCGGTCGCTGGTGCGGTGGCCGGACTAGGCGCCGGTGAGGGAGTCGTAGCTGTCCGGCCGGCGGTCGCGGTAGAACTGCCAGAGGTCCCGGACCTCGGTCAGCAGACCCATGTCCAGGTCACGCACCACGACCTCGTCCTCGGCGTCCGACGCCGCGTCGCCCATGAGCTGCCCGCGCGGGTCGGCGAAGTAGGACTGGCCGTAGAAGTCGTTGTCTCCCAACGGCTCGGTGCCCACCCGGTTGATCGCGCCGACGAAGTACTCGTTAGCCACCGCGGCCGCCGGCTGCTCGAGCCGCCACAGGTACTGCGACAGCCCGCGGCTCGTGGCCGACGGGTTGAACACGATCCGTGCGCCCCCGAGGCCCAGCGCCCGCCAGCCCTCGGGGAAGTGCCGCTCGTAGCAGATGTACACGCCGATCTTGCCGACCGCGGTGTCGAACACCGGGTAGCCGAGGTTGCCGGGCCGGAAGTAGAACTTCTCCCAGAAGCCCTTCACCTGTGGGATGTGGTTCTTGCGGTGCTTGCCCAGGTAGGTGCCGTCGGCGTCGATCACCGCGGCGGTGTTGTAGTAGACCCCGGGCTGCTCCTGCTCGTACATCGGCACGATCAGCACCATGTTGTGCTGGTCGGCCAGCTCGCACATCAGCTGCGTGGTCGGGCCGTCGGGGATCTGCTCGGTGTAGGAGTAGTAGTCCGCGTCCTGCACCTGGCAGAAGTACGGGCCGTAGAACAGCTCCTGCAGGCACACCACCTGTGCACCCTGTGAGGCCGCCGTGCCGATGTGGGTGACCGCGTTCGCGGTCATCGACTCCTTGTCACCGGTCCAGCGCTGCTGGACCAGTCCGGCCCTGACGATCTCGGACACTAAAACCATCCTTCCGTTTCGGCCTCGGCACGCGCCCGCTCGGGTGGACGCCCACTCTGCCCGGCGGTCAGCGCCAGGTAGATCAGGAATGCTGCCACGAAGCCGACGATCCAGCTGTAGTCATAGAGGCTCGACAGGAACGGGATCACCCCGTCCACCGGGAACGGGCCGAGCTTCTCGCCCGCCTCGTCCACGTTCGAGTACGCCCCGCCGACCGCGAGCACACCGCCGACGACCGTGGCGGTGAGCGCCGGCCAGTTCCAGCCGCCGCTGAACCAGTACCGGCCGCGCTCCTGGTACAGGTCGGTCACGTCGATGTAGGTCCGCGCCCGGATCCAGTACCCGGCCACGAGCACGCCGGCGACCGCGGCGAGCGCGCCGCCGTAGAACTCCAGCCAGGTGAAGATGTAGATGTGCGGGTCCTCGACGAGCTTCCACGGCAGGATGATCACGCCGATGATGCCGGTGATCAGGCCGCCCATCCGGAAGCTGATCCGCTTCGGGAACGCGTTGGAGAAGTCGTAGGACGGGCTGACCACGTTGGCTGCCAGGTTGGTGGAGATGGTCGCGATGATGATCACCACGAGACCGGTGAACACCGCGAGCGAACCCTCGAACTGGTTGATCAGGTTCACCGGGTTGAACAGGTCGTTGACGTTCTCGCCCAGCCGCTCACCGTAGACCACCACCGCGCTCGAGGTGATGATGATCGACAGGATGGCGATGAACGACATGCTGGTCGGCAGGCCGAGAATCTGGCCGACGGTCTGGCGGCGCTGGCTGCTGGAGAACCGGGAGAAGTCGGGGATGTTCAGCGACAGCGTCGCCCAGAACGCGATCATCGCCATCAGCGACGGCGCGAACACCTTCCAGAAGTCCAGGCCCCAGCCCAGGCTGGACTCCTGGGAGAAGATCGTCCCGAGCCCGCCGGCCTCGCCCACGATCCAGACGGCGAGCGCGATCATGCTGAGGGCGAGTACCGGGGCCGCCCAGTTCTCGAAGATCTTCACCGCGTTCATGCCGCGCCAGATCAACACCATCTGGCCGAGCCAGAACAGCGCGAAGCACAGCCACAGCGTCCACGGCTTGCCGCCGATCGCGGCGGCGTTGACCCAACCCTCGCCGGTGAGCCGGCCGATGATCGCGAACGTGGCGCTGCCGCCGATCCAGGTCTGCACGCCGAACCAGCCGCAGGCGACCAGCCCGCGCAGGATCGCGGCCAGGTTCGCCCCGCGTATGCCGAAGAAGGCACGTGCGTACACCGGGTACGGGATGCCGTACTTGGTGCCGGCGTGGCTGTTGAGCAGCATCGGCACGAGCACGATGACGTTGGCGAGCGTGATGGTCATGAACGCCTGCATCGGGCTCATCCCGAGCAGGATGAGGCCGGCGGCCAGCGAGTAGCTGGGCACGCAGAACGCCATCGCCATCCACAGCGCGGTGTAGTTGTAGGTGTTCCAGGTGCGGAAGCCGATCGACACCGGAGCCAGTTCGGCGTTGTAGTAACGGCTGTCGCGTATGGCGGAGTGGTCGGGGAGATCGACCCGTCCGTCGGGGTGGGTAGTAGCAGTGGTGTTGACGGTCGCCATCTCTCTTACTCCGATGCTTGAGCCGTCGGCCTAGGGGCACGGATTTTGCCAACCGGCATCGTTGAGGGTTCGGGAGCGGCCAGGCAGTGTCGGTTTGTCCAGCATTCATGGATACTGTGGGCACTCTGTCACTTGCTAAAAAGATCGCCAGCTGTTCACTAGGCTCGACAGGCCCCGATTGGCGGACCTGGACGATGGTCGACATCAATAGTTGATCTTTCATAGGGCCATATGGGCGAACTTTCTACGGATTTCGTCGTTTCCGCTTGCGCGGACCGTCACGCCTCGTCAGTGTCTGGCGCGCCTGGCAAGCCCCGAGGATGAACATGGGTGGCATACATGAGTAGGGCGCGGGTTCCGCGACTGCAGTTGGCCGACGAGTTCTTCCTCGCAGCTCACGGCCACGAGGCCGCACGGATGCGTCCCCGGCTCCTGCCGGCCGTCCTTGACCTCGGCCTGGCCGGCGCGCTGCTGGGCGAACTGATCATGATGAACCGGCTCGGCCAGCTCGACGGCTACCTCCTCGCCGCCGTGCGGCCGCCGGAGCGGTCCGGCCGCCCCTATGGCGAGCGGGAGGGGGACACGATCACCGATCAGGTGCTGGACCTGATCGCCGGCAAGCCCGCCCAGCCCGTGTCGGTGTGGCTTGGGCAGATTCGGCACCTGGCCGCCGACGGCGTCCGCGACCGGTTGGTCGACGCGGGCGTGCTGAGCGAGGTCACCGGGCGGAAGTGGTGGGGCGGCGCCATGGTCGAGTACCGGGCGTTGGACCCGAACCAGGCGATGGGCCCGGAGGCCGGGGTGTTCGGCCTGGTGAGCAGCCACCGGCCGCTCGACACCAACCTGCAGGCGGTGACGCTGGCCGGGCTGGTGGACGTGACCGGGCTGCGCACGAAGATGCCGGCGTGGGACATGGGCGCGAGCGAGGTCCACCACCGGATGGTCGCGCTGCGATCCGGCCTGCCGGCGCCGCTGCGTGGCCTGCTGGCGGACCTCGAGACTGCCGTCGGTGCCGCACTGTTGAGCAGCGGCCACCACTGACCGCCCACCGACAGCACTTCTAGTGCGCGGGCGGGAGCTGGCTCAGCAGCCAGCGCGGGCCCGCGACCGTGGCGCCCTCCGCCGCGCACCGGCGGCGCAGCTCACGGTCGGCGGTGACCACCACGCACTCGACGTCCGGCGCGACGACCGACGCCACGGTCGCCACGATCTCGTCGTCGCCGTCGCCCCGTGCCGCCACCACCCGCACCGACGTGCCGCCCGCGCCGATGTCGCGCGCCTTGCCCTCCACGACGAGGACCTTCTCCGGGTACGCCACGTCGAACGGCCCCATCCCGGTCACGCCGTCGACGGCGTCGAGCTGATCGCGCAGCCGGGCGGCGGCGCCCGGGCGGTCGCGCCACCAGCCGTCCGCCCGCGAGCCCATCACGTTGGCCGCGTCCACGACGAGCACCGGCCGGCGCAGGCACCCGCGCAGCCGCGGCCAGGCGTTCGCGAACGGCTCGAACAGGTTGTGCCCGGCCACGTCCTCGACCGGCACCCACGCGGCGTCCCGGCTCTCCCACGACGCCGGCCGGACGTGGAGCAGCGCCGGGGCCGTGCCGATGACCGTGTCGTAGCCCCAGCCGCCGTGGTCCTCGTGCATCAGCCCCCGCACGGTGATCTCACCGGCGTCGAGCGTCGACTCCTCGGCGGTCTCCCGCAGTGCCGCCGCGACCGGCTCCTCGTCGCGGTTGCGGGCCCCGCCGAACACGCCCCAGGTGCCGCCGCCGATGGTCAGCTTCGCCCGGTGCTGCAGTAGTACGTGCCCGTCGTGGTGGGCGAGCAGGCCCGCCGCGCCGTAGCGACCCCAGTGCACGTGCCCCTGCGCGCAGCGCACGAACCGGTCGGCCTCTCCCCATGTCATGGTGTCCTCGGTTCGCTTCGCCCAGTCGCTAACACGCCGTCTTCCCTCCTTGCGCTGCTCGGTCGCTCGTGGCCGAGCTCCCTGCGCTGCTCGTCAGTCCAGACGGCGTACGCTCCTTTGCTCTCGCTCACGCGGGTCATCATCCGGCATGGCACCGACGTTCCGGCATGGCACCGTCAGCCGATCTCCGTGACCAGCAGGGCGACGTGCAGGGACAGCACCGACTCCGGGTCGTCCAGCGACATCCCCAGCACCTGCTCGACGCGTGAGAGCTGCTGGTAGTACGCCGTCCGGGACATGTGCGCGGCCGCCGCGGCGGCGGACTTGTTGCCGCCGTGCTCGCAGAAGTGGCGCAGCGCCTCGATCAGCCGGCTGGAGTGCGTGGCGTCGCGGGCGAGCAGCGGGCCGAGCTCCCGCTCGGCGAACGCGGTGACCCGGTCGTCGTCGGCGAGCAGGTGCAGCAGGCCACGCAGGCGGACGTCGTCGAGGCGGTGGTAGTGGCGCCCGTCCGGCGAGCGGAGGGCGGCCTGTGCGACGTGCGCGGCCTCGACCAGGCTGCGCCGCGCGTCGGACACCGAGTCCACGGTGGTCCCCACCGCCAGCACGACCGGCACCGACCGCGGCGACACGGCCGCCGCCTGGTGGATCTCCTTCGCCAGCCGCCGCACGACCATGTCCGCGTCGGCCTGCGGCGTCAGCGACAGCAGCGCGCGCACCGAGATGTCGTCCACCACGCCGACGAGCGCCGCGACCCGGGCCCGGCGCGCGGCCAGCGCGGTCGCCTCCGCGAGGTCGCGCAGTACCTCCTGGGTAGCCATCGTCGGGGCCAGCGGCCCGGTCGGCCGCGCGGGCGCCATCGCCGACGGCCGTACCGACACCCCGACCAGCTGCCGGCGCTGCAGCGGGACCCCGAGCGCGCTGGACCGGGCGGTCAGGTCCGACGGTGTCGTCGCGGACGCGAGCAGCTCGGTCAGCAGCGTGCGGTGCGCGTGCCGCTCGAGGCCCTCCCGGTCCCGCGCCACGAGCCGGTGCACGGCGAGCGCGGACGCGGCCCGCTCCGCGATCACGACCTGCCGGTGTACCGGCTCGGACGGGCAGACCAGCACCAGCCGGCCCCAGTCGTTGCCGCGTGCGCCGACGACGGTGACGAGCCAGCCCGCGTCCGCGTGGTAGCACGTCCGGGCGGTGCCGGCGACCGCGCGGGAGCGCGCCGCCCAGTCCGCCATCAGCTCGCTCGGGTCGGTGCCGGCCGCGTCGTAGGCGAGCACGTCGTGGCCGAGCGTCTCCAGCACCACCGGCAGCCCGGAGGCCCGCGCCACCTCGTGCAGCACCTCGGCCGGCTCCGCGCCCGCGACCGTGAGCGCGGTGAACGTCTCGTGCACCCGCTCCGCCGCGCGCAGCTCCGCCACCTGAGCCTCGACGATCAGGCCGACGACCGCCTCGGTGACCGCCACGAACCGGGTCTCCCGGGACAGCGTGACGAGCGGCATCGAGTGCTGGTCCGCGGCGGCGACGAGCGCGGCGGGCAGCTCGTGGCTCCAGTGCCGGACCAGCTCGACGACCACGCCGACCACGCCCGCGGCCGACAGCTCAGCGACGTACCGGGTGAGCGCGTTGGGGTCGTCCGGCAGCGCGATGCCGGTGGTGAGCACCAGCTCGCCGCCCTTGAGCAGCGGCGCGATGTCGGCGATCTCGGCCACGTGCACCCAGCGCACCCGGCGGTCGAGCCCGGCAGCTCCGGCGACCACGGCGGCCCGGCCCTGCTGGATCACCGGCAGCGCGAGAACCTCGGACACGGTCGGGTACATGTTGTGCATACTCTACGGCGGCGGCGATACATACTGTCCATGGCGCCCGGGCCGCGGCCCAGGCCAGACTCTGGGCATGGGTGAACCGCGTCTTATCGATCGCCACCGTGCCGTCCTGCCCAGCTGGCTGGCACTGTTCTACGACGACCCCATCGAGATCGTGCACGGGCACGGCCGCCGGGTCACCGACTCGAACGGCCGAAGTTATCTCGACTTCTTCGCCGGCATCCTCACCAACGCGATCGGCTACGACGTGGCCGAGATCAACGACGCCGTCCGCAAGCAGCTCGACACCGGCATCCTGCACACCTCGACCCTGTACCTGATCCGCAGCCAGATCGAGCTCGCCGAGCAGATCGCCCGGCTGTCCGGGATCCCCGACGCCAAGGTGTTCTTCACCAACTCCGGCACCGAGGCCAACGAGACCGCGCTGATGCTCGCCACCCAGTACCGGCGCAGCAACCAGGTGCTGGCCCTGCGCAACTCCTACCACGGCCGGGCGTTCGCCACGGTCGGCATCACCGGCAACCGCGGCTGGTCGGCCTCCGCGCTCTCTCCGGTCAAGGTGTCCTATGTACACGGTGGGTATCGGTACCGCGGCCCGTTCGCGGCGATGTCCGACGCCGACTACGTCGCCGCGTGCGTCGAGGACCTGCGCGACGTGCTGCGCACCGGCACCTCCGGCGACGTGGCGTGCATGATCGCCGAGCCGATCCAGGGCGTCGGCGGGTTCTCCTCGCCGCCGGACGGTCTGTTCGGCGCGTTCGCGGAGGTCCTCGCCGAGAACGGGATCCTGTTCATCTCCGACGAGGTGCAAACCGGCTGGGGACGCACCGGCGACACCTTCTGGGGCATCGACGCCCACGGTGTCACGCCGGACATGATGACCTTCGCCAAGGGGCTCGGCAACGGACTCGCGATCGGCGGCGTGGTCGCCCGCGGCGAGATCATGGACTCGCTCGGCGCGAACTCGATCTCCACCTTCGGCGGCAACCCCGTGTCCACCGTGGGCGCGCGCGCGGTGCTGGACTACCTCGTCGACCACGACCTGCAGGCCAACGCGGCGAAGCTCGGCGCGAAGCTGCTGGGTGGTCTGCGTCAGGTCGCCGGGAAGCATCCGGTCGTCGGCGACGTGCGGGGCAAGGGCCTGATGGTCGGCATCGAGTTCGTCGAGCCGGGCGGCACGACGCCGGCGCCGGCCGCGGCGGTGCGGGTGCTCGAGGAGAGCCGCCGCCTCGGGCTGCTCGTGGGCAAGGGCGGCCTGCACAACAACGTCATCCGGCTGGCGCCGCCGATGACGCTGACCGAGGACGAGCTGGACGAGGCGCTCGGCATCCTGACCGAGGCCATCGCCGCGGCCGATAAGACAAGCCAGGAAGGACGCCTTACTGACGTTCAACGTCAGCAAGGCGTCCTTCCTGGCCAGAACGGGGAGCAGCAGTGATGCCCAAGCGGATCAGCCACTGGATCGACGGGAAGCCGTGGGCCGGCGTCTCCGAGCGGACCGGCGAGGTGTTCGACCCGGCGGCCGGTGTGGTCGCCGGGCGCGTGGACTTCGCCGCGCAGTCCGAGGTGGACGAAGCGGTGGCGGCGGCCGCGCGGGCGTTCCCGGCGTGGCGCGACACGTCCCTCGCGGGCCGGTCGAAGGTGCTGTTCGCGTTCCGGGAGCTGCTGAACGAGCACAAGGACGAGCTCGCCGCGATCATCACCGCCGAGCACGGCAAGGTGCTCGACGACGCGGGCGGCGAGGTACAGCGGGCGCTGGAGAACGTCGAGTTCGCGTGCGGGGTCCCGGCGCTGCTCAAGGGCGGGTTCAGCGAGAACGCCTCGACGCGGGTCGACGTGTACTCGATGCGCCAGCCACTCGGCGTGGTCGGCGTGATCTCGCCGTTCAACTTCCCCGCGATGGTGCCGCTCTGGTTCGTGCCCAACGCGATCGCGTGCGGCAACACCGTGGTGCTCAAGCCGTCGGAGAAGGACCCGTCCGCGGCCAACTTCGTGGCGGAGCTGTGGGCGCGGGCCGGCCTGCCCGACGGCGTGCTGAACGTGCTGCACGGCGACAAGGTCGCGGTCGACGGCCTGCTCACGCACCCGACCGTGCGCGGCATCTCGTTCGTCGGCTCGACGCCGATCGCGCGCTACGTCTACGAGACCGGCACCAGCAACGGCAAGCGGGTGCAGGCGCTCGGCGGGGCGAAGAACCACATGGTCGTGCTGCCCGACGCCGACCTCGACCTCGCCGCGGACGCCGCGGTGTCGGCCGGGTTCGGCTCCGCGGGGGAGCGCTGCATGGCCGTGTCGGTCGTCGTCGCGGTGGACCCGGTCGGCGACGAGCTGGTCGACAAGATCAAGTCGCGGATGGCGAACCTGCACGTCGGCGACGGCCGGCGGCCGGGCTGCGAGATGGGCCCGCTGGTGACCGGCGCGCACCGCGACCGCGTGACGTCCTATGTGGATGCAGGGGTGGCGGCGGGCGCCACGCTGGTCGTGGACGGCCGTGGCCACGAGATCGACGGCTCGGACGCGGGCTTCTGGCTCGGCCCCACGCTGTTCGACCACGTCGAGCCGCCGATGTCCGTCTACACCGACGAGATCTTCGGCCCGGTGCTGTCGGTCGTGCGCTCCGGCAGCTACGAGTCGGCCGTGTCGCTGGTGAACGACAACCCGTACGGCAACGGCGTCGCGCTCTTCACCAACGACGGCGGCGCGGCCCGGCGGTTCCAGAACGAGATCGAGGTCGGCATGGTCGGCGTGAACGTCCCGATCCCGGTGCCGGTCGGCTACTACTCCTTCGGCGGCTGGAAGTCCTCCCTGTTCGGCGACACGCACGCGTACGGTCCGGACGGCCTGCACTTCTTCACCCGCACCAAGGTGGTCACGTCCCGCTGGCTCGACCCCTCGCACGGCGGCGTGAACCTGGGCTTCCCCCGCAACGACTAGCCACCACCGGATCGGCTCAGCAGCGGCCGAGGCAATATCGTAAAGTCTCGGCTACCGGGTGTGCGGGGGAACCGGTATCCGATTTCCTGCATCGCACCCCCGGTGTAGCGCGCGCAGAGTTCGATCATGGGGAAACGGCAGCGAGGGGTGTGGTGACTGTGCCGGACGGGACGAGCACGGACCAGGCCGAGACCGATCCGGGAACGCCGGAGGAACAGATCAGGACCACCGCCGCCGGGGTGTCGTTGTTCGACGCGGTCGCGAACACGATGGCTCCGGTGCTGGGGATCCTGGGCGTGGCGGCGGATGCGGCCGGCCACCAGAGCGGCGGTGGTGGTGGCAAGGGTTCGTACATGTTCGCGAGCCTCGACGAGCTCGACGGCGTCATCCAGAAATGGCAGGACCTGGTCGGCGAGCTCAAGAACGACCAGGGGCGCGTCGAGGAGGCGATCGGCCGGACCGCCAGGCCGGCCGAGGACCACGTCAGCGGGACCAACTACAAGCAGTCCAGCAAGGTGCTCGCCGCGATGCAGCGCCACAACGAGCTGATGCTGAGGTACGCCGAGCACTACGTCACGAAGCTCCAGGACTGTCGCGCCCAGATGGCGACCACCGAACATGGCAACCAGACCCGGATGAACCGGGTCCACTGACCGCGCTGCAGGAGACGACACCATGGCCCCGAAGGGCATGACCGGTTCGGAGATCTACGACAACTTCTACCCCGGTACCGGCGACGACGGACGCGGGCTCAGCTCGTCCGCGAACGAGGTGAACGTCGTGTCGCAGGCCTACGCCGACCGCGCGGACTCGATCATGAAGCTCACCGGGCAGATGGAGTCGTCCTGGCAGGGCGACGCGGCGGGCGCGGCGCAGCGCGGGGCCGGCCCGCTCGCGGTGGAGCACCTCCTCGCCGCGAAGGAGATGGACCAGACCCAGCAGGCGATCAACCAGCAGGTGAGCGCGTACGACTCGACCAAGTCCGCGGTGACCCCGGTGCCACCCACCCCGGAGAAGCCCGGCATCTGGGACAACATCACCACGCTCGGCGGGGCGAGCGACAGCTACGAGGCCAAGGTGGCGCGGGTCAACGCCGCGAACGACACCAACCTCGCGGCGATGACGGCCTACGAGGACGCCAGCGTGTCCGCGCGCTCCGGCATGCCGGACTTCTCCAGCAGGCTGGTGGACGACAAGTCCAGCATCGGGGTCGTCACGCCCCTGCCGCCGCCTCCGGGCAAGCGGGTCACGCCACCCCCGCCGACCCGCCGGCCGCCGTCCTCGACCGAGCCGACGCCGACCTCCACGAGCACGCCGCCCGGCACCGGCAACCCGTCGCTCACCGGTCCGAGCGGTCCGGCGGGTCCGAGCGGCGCCAGCGGTCCGAGCGGACCATCCGGTCCCGTAGGACCCCTCGGGACCCAGGGCATCGTCACCAATTCCTCGAGCCCCGTTGTCGGAGGTCCGGCTGCAGGCCAGTTCACCGATACCGTCACCTGTCCGCTGGGCGAAGTGGCTCTGAGCGGCGGCTGGGAACTGTTCCTCACAGACAACAACGACTACGGCAAGGTCATCCTCCTGTCCTCGAAGCCGGCATCATCGGGGCTTCCGGGATCGCTGAGCGGCGACACGTGGTCGGTAACCCTGAACATCACGTCGAGCC
>NZ_JBOHGB010000058.1:0-39080 GCF_050699935.1 Actinophytocola sp. | reverse complement strand
CGACCGCACCTGATCCACCGTCTGCCCAGCGACAGCACCGACCTGCCGCAACTCCGCACACGCCTGCGAGACCGCCGACGCGAAGAACTCACCAATCTGCCCAAACGCGCCACCACCCACCGACTCCTGCGCACCACCCGAAGCCGACCGCACCCGCTGCGCAACGGCCGTCACCACCATCGCGTGCGCCCGCACCTCCCCCACCACAACATGAAAACCATCACCCATGACGACGCCCCGATTCACTAGTCGAAAATGGAAAAGCCCCCGGCCCGACCCGGCCGGGGGCGGCCCTCACTTGATCACTTCCGGCGGGTTCTCGAAGTACTCGTCGTCGGAACGCTTGTCCCGGCGCTTCTCGATGTTGAAGGCGTCGTCGCGGCCGTCGCCCGCGTAGCCCTCCGGCAGGTGCTCCTTGACCGCCTCCAGGGCGGCCCCCTCGCCGACGAACTTCGTCATGACGTCCACCACCTGGGCGCCGACGTCGCGCTGCGCCTGCCGAGTGGTCTCCATGATCACCTGTGCCAGGTGCTCGGGCTCGACGTCTCGCACGCCCGGCCGCAGCACCAGGTCGGTCAGCGCGCCGCTCGCGGTCACCCGGACCGTCACCTCGCCGTCGCGCGACGTTGCCGACCCGCCAACGGTCTTGAGCGCCTTCTCCGCCTTCTCCGCCTTCTGTGCCGCGTCCCGCAACTTCGCGTCGTACTGCGCGAACCACTTATCCGGGTCCATGCCCTCGCCACTCCACCCGTGCTTGCTGGATCATGACAGCATCCTCGCGGGAACATACGCCAGCCAGGACCGCCGAAGGACGTAGTCACGCGAAGAATTTTCAAACGTAATCCGATGCGGACGCCCGGTAATCATGCATGGTCGGCGGGCCTGGATACTCTTGTCATCGGGCACTCGAGGGAGGGCCAGGCGTGCCACCAGCGGTACTGGAGGTGGACCGGATCGCCAAGAGCTACGGCCAGGTCGTCGCCTGCCGGGACGTCAGCTTCACCGTGGCTCCCGGCGAGATCTTCGGCTTCGTCGGCAGCAACGGCGCCGGCAAGACCACGATCATGCGCATCGTGCTCGGCGTGCTCGCCCCGGACGCCGGTGCGGTGCGCCTCGGCGGCGAGCCCGTCACGCCGAGCACCCGCCGCCGGATCGGCTACCTGCCCGAGGAGCGCGGGCTCTACCCCCGGATGCGGGTCCTCGACCAGCTCGTCTACCTGGCCGAGCTGCACGGCATGACCACCAACGACGCGCACCGGGCGGCGGAGCTCTGGATCGCGCGGCTCCGGCTGCGCGACCGGCGCGGCGACCGCGTCCAGCAGCTCAGCCTCGGCGACCAGCAGCGTATGCAGCTCGCCGCCGCCCTGGTGCACGATCCGGACGCGCTGGTCCTGGACGAGCCGTTCGCCGGGCTGGACCCGGGCGCGGTCGACGTGCTGAGTGAGGTGCTGCGCGAACGCGCGGACGCGGGCGCGCCGGTCCTGTTCTCCAGCCAGGCGCTGGATCTGGTGGAGCGGGTGTGCGACCGGATCGGCATCATCCAGAATGGACACATGGTGGCCACCGGGACCGTGGACGAGCTGAGCGCGGGCAGCCGGGTCGAGCTACTCGTGGACGCACCGGACGCGCCGGCCGGCTGGGCCGCCGCGGTCCCCGGCGTCGAGGTACTCGATGTCCACAATGGACGCACACGGCTGCACCTGGAGGACGGCGTGGACGACCAGGCCGTGCTGACCGCGGCGCTCGCGACCGGACCGGTGCGCGAGTTCACCCGGGTGCGGCCGACGCTCGCCGAGCTGTACCGGGACGTGGTGGTTCCGTGACGAGTGAGCCCCGCCCCGCGCGGACGGTCTACCTGGTGGCGCGGCGCGAGCTGAACACCCGGCTGCGTACGAGGTCCTTCGTGGTCAGCACCGTGGTGTCGCTGGTCGTGCTGATCGGCTACGTCCTCACGCAGAGCACGATGTTCGACGAGGAGCACCCCACGCGGGTCGGGCTCAACGGGCAGGCGATCGCGGTCGCGGGGCCGCTGAAGGACGCCGCCGCGCAGCTGGACCACGACGTGACGACGACCGAGGTCACCGATCTCGCGGCCGGCCGGGACATGGTGGCCGACGGCGAGCTGGACGCACTGGTCAGCGGCGCGCCGGCGGAGCTTCGGGTACTGGTACGCGGCGACCTCGACCCCGACTTACGAACCGTCCTCAATGGACTCGTCCAGCAGCAGGTGCTCAGCGGGCTGCTCGCCTCGGTCGAGGGCCTCGACGCCGGCCAGGTGCTGGACATGGTGGCGGGGGTGGGAGTTCGGGTGGAATCGCTGGAGCCCCCGGACCCGCAGCACGACCAGCGGCTCGCGCTCGCGCTCATCGTCGTGGCGCTGCTGTACCTGGCGCTGCTGCTGTACGGGTCGATGGTGGCGCAGGGCGTGGTGGAGGAGAAGTCCAGCCGCGTGGTGGAGCTGCTGCTCGCGACCGTGCGGCCGTGGCAGCTGCTGACCGGCAAGGTGCTCGGGCTCGGCCTGGTCGGGCTGATCCAGCTGTTCGCGGTCGGCGTGGTTGGCCTGCTGCTGGCGATCCTGACCGGCGTGGTGACGATCCCGGCCACGGCGGCCGGCACGCTCGCGTGGGGCCTGGTCTGGTACCTGCTCGGCTACCTGTTGTACGCCACGGTCTTCGCGGCGGTCGGCTCGCTGGTGTCGCGGCAGGAGGACGTCCAGTCGGTGCTGATGCCGATCACGATGATGCTCGTGGTGGCCTTCGTGCTCGGCTTCGCGGTGCTCTCGCGCGGCCCGTCCGGCGCTACGGCGACCGTGCTGTCGCTGCTGCCTCCGCTCGCGCCGATTCTGATGCCGGGCCGGATCGCGCTCGCCGCGGCCCCGCTGTGGCAGGTGGGTCTCGCGATCGTGCTCACCCTGGCGACAGTGGTCGTACTGGCCCGCGTGGGCGGCGTGGTGTACCGCAACTCCGTCCTCCACATGGGACCCCGCCGCCGCCTCCGCGACGCCCTGCGCTGAACCCGCGAGTCCAACGCTCCGGTACCGCGAGTCCAACACTCCGGTGCGCCGAGTTCGACGTTCCGAACGTTGGACTCGCGGGTCCGGAACGTTGGACTCGCGGGTTCCGAGCGTTGGACTCGCGGGTTCGGAGCGTTGGACTCGCGGGGTCAGCGGTTGGTGAGTGGGACGTAGTCGCGTTCCGTGACACCGGTGTAGACCTGGCGCGGGCGGCCGATCTTGGTGGCCGGGTCGTTCATCATCTCGCGCCAGTGGGCGATCCAGCCGGGCAGGCGGCCCAGCGCGAACAGGACCGTGAAGAACTTCGTCGGGAAGCCCATCGCGCGGTAGATCAGCCCGGTGTAGAAGTCCACGTTCGGGTACAGCTTGCGCTCGACGAAGTACTCGTCGGCGAGCGCGTGCTCCTCGAGCTGCTTGGCGATGTCCAGCAGGCTGTCGTCGCCGCCGAGGCGGGCGAGGATGTCGTCGGCGGTCTTCTTGACGATCGCGGCCCGCGGGTCGTAGTTCTTGTAGACCCGATGGCCGAAGCCCATCAGCTTGACGCCCTTCTCCTTGTTCTTCACCCGCTTGACGAACGTGTCCACGCCGCCCGCGTCGTCGCGGATGCCCTCGAGCATGTGCAGCACCTCGCTGTTCGCGCCGCCGTGCAGCGGGCCGAACAACGCGTTGATGCCCGCGGAGATGCTCGCGAACAGGTTCGCCTCCGACGAGCCGACGAGCCGTACGGTGGACGTCGAGCAGTTCTGCTCGTGGTCGGCGTGCAGCACGAAGAGCAGGTCCAGCGCCCGCACGAGGTCCGGGTCGACCTCGTAGGGCTCGGCCGGGAAGCCGAACGTCATCGTCAGGAAGTTCTCGACCAGGCCGAGCGAGTTGTCCGGGTAGAGGAACGGCTGGCCCACGGACTTCTTGTACGCGTACGCCGCGATCGTGGGCAGCTTCGCCAGCAGCCGGATCGTCGAGATCTCGACCTGTTCATTGTCGAACGGCTGCAGGCTGTCCTGGTAGAAGGTGGACAGTGCGGAGACCGCCGACGACAGCACCGGCATCGGGTGCGCGTCGCGCGGGAAGCCGTCGAAGAACCGTTTCAGGTCCTCGTGCAGTAAAGTGTGCCGGCTGATCTTCGAGGTGAACTCGTCGAGCTGCGACCGGGTCGGCAGCTCGCCGTAGATGAGCAGGTAGCTGACCTCGATGAAGGTCGAGCGTCGGGCGAGCTGCTCGATCGGGTAGCCGCGGTAGCGCAGGATCCCGGCGTCGCCGTCGATGAAGCAGATCTGCGACGTGCACGCGGCGGTGTTCACGAATCCGGGGTCGAGCGTCACGAGCTCGGTGGTCGACAGCAGCTTGCCGACGTTGATTCCGTGCGAGCCCTCGGCGGCACGCGTGACCGACATTTCGAGCTCGCCGCCGGGGTAACGCAGCGCGACGGATTCCGGCGCGCCGTTGTCGGCCCCCGCTGGTGCGGCATTGTTGTTGCCGGCCCCGGCAGGGACGGTCCTGGCCTCAGGCATGCGTGTCCCTCTCAACAAACGTGACTTTTTCCAGTTAACGCTAGTGCGGTTCGAGCCGCCCGGACAGTGCAGACGGTGTGGGCCGCGGCACTTTTACCGATGAATTCGCAGCTCAGCCGCGTACGGCGGCTCCGCCCCGGCCCGGGAGACGGTCACCGCCGCGGCTCTTGCCGCGAACGCCAGCAGCTCCCGCCAGCCGGCGATGTCGATCTCCCGTGCCGCCGCGGGTGTGGTGACGCCGTGCTCGTGCAGCCAGTGCAGCAACGCTCCGTGCACGGTGTCGCCCGCGCCGATGGTGTCGACGACCGGGGCCGGCACGGTGGGCACCTCGACCTCGCCGCCGTCCGCGGTGAGCGCGACGAGACCGCCGGCGCCACGGGTGACGACCGCCGCGGCCGGGCCGGCGGTGAGCCATTCACGGACCACGCCGAGCACCCCGTCGACACCACCGCCGGTGTCGTCCGCGAGCCACGCGGCGTCCTCAACGGACAGTTTGAGCACACCGACGTCCGGCAGCCACGAGGCGAACCGCTTCCGGTAGGCGACCGGGTCGGCGACCATCGCCGGGCGGACGTTCGGGTCGAGGACGGTGAGCCCGCCACGCGCGGAATGGCGGCGCAGCAACGTTTCGTACGTCGTGGCGCCGGGTTCGAGCAGCAGCGACAGCGTGCCGAGCGACAGCGTGGTCACGTCCGGGGGCAGCTCGCCGGGGTCCGCGACGAGGCGGTCGGCCGTGCCCGCCACGTGGAAGGAGTAGCGCGCCGAGCCGTCCGCCCCGATGCCGGCCACCGCCAGGGTCGTGGGCTCGTCGCCCCGCTGCACGAGCGAGGTGTCCACTCCGGACACATGGAGCCGGGCCAGCAGCGCCTCGCCGAACGTGTCGGTCGAGAGCCGGGACAGGAACCGCACGGGCGTGCCGAGGCGGCCGAGGGTGACCGCGGTGTTGTACGGGCCGCCGCCGGGCAGGGGCAGCAGCGCGCCGAGCTCGCCGGCGCCGGTGGCCGGTGCCGGCACGAGATCGACGAGCGCCTCACCGCCGACACAGAGCATGCGCCACCTCACGATGGGTACGGATGGTTACCCGATAGTAGGGCGTCATACTAATCGGCGTCCGAGCATTTGATCACCGGAGGAAGTCGTATGCCCGCCGAGCGGCTGCTGCCAGACCGGGACGCGGCGGATCTCGTCAAGCTGACCAGGGAGATCGCCAGAGACGAGCTCGCACCCATCGCGTCACGCCACGAGGAGGAGGAGCGGTTCCCGCGCGAGCAGTTCCGGCTGCTCGGCCGCAGCGGGCTGCTCGGCCTGCCCTACCCGGAGCAGTGGGGCGGCGGCGGGCTCTCCTACGAGGTGTACCTGCAGGTGCTGGAGGAGATCGCGACGGCCTGGATGTCCATGGGCGTCGGGCTGTCGGTGCACGTGATGTCGTGCTTCGCGCTCGCCGAGTACGGCACCGATGAGCAGCGGGAGCGCTGGCTCGGCGACCTGCTCGGCGGCGACCTGCTCGGCGCGTACGCACTCTCGGAGCCGCAGGCCGGTTCGGACGCCGCGGCGCTGTCCACCAGGGCCGAGCGGTCCGGCGACGGCTACGTCGTCAACGGCGTCAAGGCGTGGATCACCCACGGCGGCCACGCGGACTTCTACACGACGATGGTGCGCACCTCGCCGGACGGCGGCCGGGGCATCAGCTGCCTGCTGGTCGACGCGGCGACGCCGGGCCTGTCCGCGGCGCCGCCGGAGCGCAAGATGGGCCTGACCGGCTCGACGACCACACAGATGATCTTCGAAGACGCCCTCGTGCCCGCCGACCGGCTGCTCGGCGCCGAGGGCGAGGGCCTCAAGATCGCGCTCAACGCGCTGTCGTCCGGGCGGCTGGGGATCGCCGCGTGCTCGGTCGGCCTCGCGCAGGCGGCCCTGGACGAGGCCGTGACCTACGCGAAGGGCCGCTCGCAGTTCGGCAAGGCGATCATCGAGTTCCAGGGCATGGAGTTCCTGCTGGCCGACATGGCCGCCGCGGTCGAGTCGACCCGCGCGACCTACCTGGAGGCGGCGCGGCGGCGCGACCGGGGGCTGCCGTTCACCCGACAGGCGTCGATCGCGAAGCTCGTCGCCACGGACGCGGCCATGAAGGTCACGACCGACGCGGTGCAGGTGCTCGGCGGCGCGGGCTACACGCGGGACTTCCCGGTGGAGCGGTACCTGCGCGAGGCGAAGGTGCCGCAGATCTTCGAGGGCACCAACCAGATCCAGCGCATGCTGATAGCCCGGGAGCTCAAGTCCGCCTCCCCGGATTTGAATGCGTCGGTTGAGTCCCAGCGAACAGTGCGGAAGTCCGGTTGATTGTGGCTGGGTGCCGTCACGGTCCCCTGAGGTTGCGTTGATCGGCGCGAGACCTTTCTACTCCTGGTAGAACGGGTTGGATGTGACGCCGAGGCCGGTGGACTCGTCGAAGTGGTAGACCTCGCGGCCGCCGACGAACACCCGCACCGCGCGGCTCATCACGTCCAGCGGGTCGCCCGACCACAGCACGAGGTCCGCGTCCAGGCCGGCCCTCAGCGTGCCCACCCGGTCGCCGATCCCCATGATCCGTGCGGGGTTCATGGTGATCGCCCGCAGCGCGGTCTCGGAGTCCAGGCCCTCCTTGACCGCGAACGTCGCCTGGTGCACGAGGTAGTCGATCGGCACGACCGGGTGGTCGGTCGTCAGCGCGATCTCGACCCCGGCACGCGCCAGGATCCCCGCGTTGCGCATGTGCCGCCGCCGAACCTCCACTTTGGACCGGCCGACGATCAGCGGGCCGATGATCACCGGGATCTCCTTGGCCGCCAACGTGTCCGCGATCAGGTGACCCTCGGTGCCGTGGTTGACGATGAGCTTGTAGCCGAACTCCTCGGACAGCCTGATGGCCGTCGCGATGTCGTCCGCGCGGTGGCTGTGCTGGCACCACGGCAGCTCGCCGTCGAGCACCCGCGCCAGCACCTCGCGGGTGTTGTCGCGCTCGAACGGCTTGCCCTCGCGGGTCGCCCACTCGCGGGCCTCGCGGTAGTCCTGCGCCTTCACGAACGCGTCCCGGATCACCGCAGCCACACCGAGTCGGGTGGACGGCAGCTTCTGCTGGTCGCCGTACACCCGCTTGGGGTTCTCGCCCATCGCGCTCTTCACGCTGACCGGCTCGCGCACGAGCATGTCCTCGACCGTGCGGCCCCACGACTTCACCGCCACGGTCTGCCCGCCGATCGGGTTGCCCGACCCCGGCTTGACGACCACCGTCGTGACGCCGCCGGACAGCGCGTCCCGGAAGCCCTCGTCGTCCGGGTTGATCGCGTCCAGCGCGCGCAGCCGGGCGCCGTTCGGGTCGGTCATCTCGTTGACGTCGTTGCCCGCCCAGCCGTCGCCCTCCTCGTAGACGCCGACGTGACCGTGCGACTCGATGAAGCCGGGCAGCACCCAGGTGCCGGAGGCGTCGACGATCTCGGCGTCGTCTGGAACATCCACATCGGCCTCGGGGCCGACGGCGACGATCCGGCCGCCTTCCACCAGAACGGTGCCGCCCTCGATCGGGTCACCATCGACCGGTACGACATAACCACCCGTGACAGCAGTACTCACAGCCGTGCAACCTACCGGTCCAGCGGGCGGATCCCCCAACGGCCGATCCACATGTCGCCGGGCGCCACCGTGATCAGGTCGGTGCCGGAGTTCAGCGCGTCCGGCGGGCAGGTCATCGGCTCGATGGCGACCGCGCGGGCGCCCTTGCCGGGGAACTCGTCCGGCGTGAACACCTGTACCCAGCCGAAACTCGCCTCCGCCCACACCTCGACGCCGCTCCCGTCGCGGGTGAGCGAGTGCCGCACGAGGCCGTCGTCGCCCGGCCGGCAGTCGCCGAACGCCGTGTCCAGCGCCAGCCCGCGCACCGGCCGCCCGCCGCGGAGGTCGAGGTCCGTGCCCTCCACCGAGAGCGGCTTGCCGGTCGGCACCATGGTCTCCGGGTCGACGGGGAGCACGGTGCCCGCGGCGAGCGTGAGCACGCAGTCGTCGACGTCGAGGTCGCCCGGCCGCGGGTAGGGGTGCGTGCCGACGCCCAAGGGCATCTCCTCGTTGCCGGCGTTGTGCACGGTGTGCGTGACGGTCAGGCCCGGCGTCGCGCCGTCGAGCGCGTAGGTGATGGTCGTGCGGAACGGGAACGGCCAGCCCTGCTCCTCGCCGACCTCGACGGCGAGCGTGAGCGCCGCGTCGTCGCGCTCGGCGACCGTCCAGCTCTCCCGCCGGACGAGTCCGTGGATCGCGTTGCCCCGCACCGGCTCGGTGACCTCGAGCTGCTGGCGCACGCCCGCGTGCGACCACGTGGCGCCGCCGACCCGGTTGGGCCAGGGCACCAGCACCGCACCGGCGCCCAGCGGTGGCGTGTCGTCCTCGCCGAAGGTCTCCACGTAGGGCACGCCGCCGACCTCGAAGGCCCGCAGCGACGCGCCGACCTCGGTGACGACCGCCCGCGCCCGGTCCTCGCCGGTGCCGCTCGCGATCTCGAATTGCTCGCCGGTAGGTCTGCTCATGTGATCAGACCTTATGCGCAGCGCCGGATCAGTCCTTCAACGCCTGCGGGTCGAACTCCTCGACCTGCTCGCCCTTGCTGCGCAGGTAGAACCAGTTGACGAACCACAGCAGGATGCCTAGGCCGACCAGGACCACCGCGATGACGTAGTCGCTGGCCGGCCGGCCGGACAGCCAGGGGAAGGCGAGGTAGCCACAGAGGATGCCGCCCACGATCGGCGTCCAGGTCGGAGCCCGGAAGTGCCGGTGCTCCACGCTCTCCCGACGCAGCACCAGGACCGAGATGTTGACCACCGCGAACACGCACAGCAGCAACAGCGCGGTGGTGCCGCCGAGCTTGCTCACCCCGTCCTCGCCGGCGGTGGCCACCAGCACCGCCGCGATACCGCTGGTGACCAGGATGGACACCCACGGCGTGCGCCGGAACGGATGGACCGTGCCGAAGACCCGGGGCAGGATGCGCTCGTTCGCCATGCCGTAGAGCAGCCGGCTGGCCATCAGCATGTTGATCAGCGCGGAGTTGATCACGGCGAACATGCCGATCCACTCGAACAGCCAGATCGGGAAGTCCGGCGCGCCGATGCCGATCACCAGCAGCAGGGCCCCGGACTCGGCGTCGGCCAGCTCGCTCGCCGAGACGAGCAGCGAGGACGTGATCGCGACCAGCACGTAGATCAGGGCGGCGGTGGCCATGCCGGACAGCAGAGCCTTCGGGAAGATCCGGGACGGCTCCTTGATCTCCTCGGCCATGTTCACCGAGTCCTCGAAGCCCACCATCGCGAAGAACGCCAGCGAGGTGGCCGCGGTGATGGCCAGCAGCCAGCTGGTGTCCGCGGTGTTGACCTCGGTGAGCCGGCTCGGCTCGCCCTCGCCGCCGGCGACCGCGTAGACGCCGACACCGATGATGATCGCCAGGCCTGCCAGCTCGATGAGGGTGAGCACGACGTTGGCCTTCACCGAGTGGGCCACGCCGATGAAGTTGACCAGGGCGAGGAGGGCGACGAACGCCACCGCCACGAGGGCGATCACGAAGCCGGACACCTCGATGTCGAAGGCCGCCGGCAGGTACGTGGCGCCGAAGGCCCTCGCGGCGGCCGACGCCGAGGTGATGCCCGAGCACATGACCGCGAAGGCCACCACGAACGTCAGGAACGGCTTGCGGAACGCGCGGTTGGTGTACAGCGCGGCGCCCGCCGCGCGCGGGTACTTGCCGACCAGCTCCAGGTAGGCGAACGCGGTGAGGAACGCGACCAGGAACGCCACCAGGAACGGCAGCCACAGCGCGCCGCCGACCTTGCCGGCGACACTGCCGGTCAGCGCGTAGACGCCGGTTCCCAGAATGTCGCCGATCACGAAGAAGTACAGCAGCTTCGGGCCGATGGCCCGCTTCAGCGTCGGCTGTGACTCCTCGGCGGGAATTGTGTTCTCGGTCACCATGACCATTCAGCATGCCGGATCATGACCGGGTTGGCTAGATCCACTCGTCAGGCTTTCACCGACTGTCCGGCTATCGCGTGATACCGCCAGAACGCGGGCAGACAGGCCACCGCGACGACGGTCAGCACGATCACCAGGACTCCCCCGCCGGCCGCCGCGGCGGTCGTGCCGACACCGGCCGCGGCCCACCCGTGGACGACGTCGGCGACGCGCGGCCCACCCGCGACGACGACGGTGAACACGCCCTGCATGCGGCCGCGCATCTCGTCGGTGGCGGCGGACTGCAGGATCGCGCTGCGGTAGACCATGCTGACCATGTCCGCGGCGCCGGCCAGGACGAGGAAGACGACCGCGAGCCACAGTGCGTGCGCGAGCCCGAACCCGATCACGGCGGCACCCCAGGCACAGACGGCGACCGTGACGCCGACGCCGTGCCGGCGGATGTCGCCGATCCAGCCGGAGGCGAGCCCGCACAGCAGGGCACCGATCGGGATGGCGGCGTAGAGCCAGCCCAGCGCCGGCCCGCCGCCGGACGGGTCGCCGAACGTGTGCTCCGCCAGCTCCGGGTAGAGGGCGCGCGGCATGCCGGCGACCATCGCGATGATGTCGATGAGGAACGAGGCGAGCAGGACGTTCTTGGCGGCGAGGTAGCGGAACCCGTCGGCGATGTCCTTGAGCCCGGCCCGCCGCCGGACGCCGTCGAGCGGCGGGAGACGTGGGATCCCGAGGACCATGACAGTCGCGGCGACGAGCGCGACGCTGTCGAGGAGGTAGAGCAGCGGCAGGCCGGCGAGCGGCAGGAGGGCGCCGGCGACGAGCGGGCCGAAGACCATGCCGAACGAGCCGACGGTCGAGGTCAGCGCGGTGGCGGAGGGCAGGAGGTCCATCGGCACCAACCGGGCGGCCGCGGCGGTGCGGGTGGGCATGTTGATCGCGACGAAGGCTTGCTGGACGGACAGGAGGCCGAGAACGAGCCACACGTCGTCCAGACCGGCGACGGCCTGCGCCCAGAAGGCGACGGAGGTGAGGGCGATGCCGGTGTTGCTGACGAGCATGACGGTCCGCCGGTCGACCGCGTCGGCGATCGCGCCGCCCCACAGCCCGAACACCAGCAACGGCACGAGCCCGAACACGCCGGTGAGCCCGACGTACGCGGAGGACCCGGTGATGTCGAAGACCTGCTTGGGCACCGCGACGACGGTGAACTGCCCACCGACGGCGGTGATCGCGGTCGACGCCCACAGCCGCCGAAAGGCCGGTATCCGCAGCGGACGCGTGTCGATGGCGATCCGGCGCATCCGGCCACCAGAGAGAACCCCCACGCCAAGAGCTTAGGCGCGCTAAGGAACCCGATCCGCGAGACGGTCCTCACCGCTCGGGTCGTGGCTACGGGCCGAGGCGCTCGACCTTCCACGTGTCGGCCTTCAGCTTGAACTGCAGGCGGTCGTGCATGCGGTCCCGGCGGCCCTGCCAGAACTCGACGACCTCGGGCAGGATGCGCCACCCGCCCCAGTGCGGCGGCACCGGCACCTCGTCGGCGTCCGCGAAGCGGCGCTGCACGTTCGCGAGCGCGTTCTCCAGGGCCGCGCGGCCACTGACCACAATGGACTGAGGGGACGCCCACGCGCCCAGCTGCGAGCCGCGCGGCCGGATGGCCCAGTACGTCGCCGTCTCCGCCGGGCTCACCTTCTCCACCACGCCGCGCACGGTCGCCTGCCGGTGCAGCGTGTACCACGGGAAGGTCGCCGACGCGTAGCGGGTGGCCATGAGATCGTGGCTCTTCGCGGACGTGTAGTTCGTGAAGAACACGACCCCGCGCTCGTCGAGGCCCTTGCACAGCACGGTGCGCGACGCGGGCAGGCCGTCGGCGTTCGCGGTGGCCAGGACCATCGCGTTGGGCTCGGGTGAGGCCGCGTGGATCGCGTCGTCCAGCCACTTCTGCAGCTGTTCGTGCCAGGTGGGGGCGAGCTCGCTCTCGCTCAGCGTTCCCTCGTCGTAGGAGACCCGCATCTGCGGCAACTGAACGGCGATGCTGCTGGCCGCGACGTCGGCGTCCCTCATCCTCGGATCTCCTAGCCGTGTAGGGATTACCTCACACCTCGCATATCAAGCGAGGGCCTGCCGCCGATCGCCGGAAAGCCCTCCGCCATCGAAGGTACGGGTAATCCGCCCATCCGGAAACCACACCGTGGGTGATGACACCAGCCGAATCGATCCCGCTCCGCGAACTACGCCGGACGGGTGATGGCGGCCAGGAACACCGCCCGGATCTCGCTCGCGACGGCCGCGACCGGCAGCGGCGGCTCGTGCGCCTGCCACTCACGCAGGATCCCGGTCATCGCGCCGACGAGCGCGATCGCCGTCAGGTGGTAGTCCCGTTCGGGCGCGACCCCGGCGGCGGCCGCGCGGTCGCACTCGGCCTCGATGAAGTCCGTGTACCGGGTGAACCACTCGCGGTGCTGGAGCTCCATCGCCTTGCTGATGCCCGGCGCCTCGACGTAGTTCAGCCGCGGGTAGCGCGCGTCGGAGGTGACGGCCGCGACGAACGCGTCCAGCAGCGTCGTGATCCGGGTGAGCGGCTCGGCGTCGGTGAGCGAGCCCAGCACCGGCATCATGCGCTTCATCGCCTCGGTGTTGATGTGCGCGTGCAGCTCGAGCAGCAGCGCCTCCTTGCTGGCGAACTTCTCGTAGAAGTTCCGCGTGGACACCCCGGCCCGCGCGCACAGGTCCGCGATCTTGGTCTTGTGGTAGCCCCGCGTGGTGAACTCGTCGAGGGCGGCCTCGAGCAGCCGCTCCCGTCGTTCGGCACGCCGCTGCTCGGTGTCCACACCCCGATACATGCGGCTCTGCCCGCCCTGCCCCATCGGACCTACTCCCTCAGCTGCTACCGACACCGGGATCACCGCTGGGACGGCAACCACGGGAGGTCGACGATGCGCGATCCTCCCACGGCCACCGGCCCGGATGCTCGCTCGCTCGCCGGCCGGACGCGGGTCGCCGTGCCGGCGCGAACGCGACCCCGTCGGAAAATTTCCGCGCCCTCAGGCGGTCCGTTTTACACCCCGCCGCCTCCGCGTCCGCCGGGGGTCCCCGGTGCGGTCGTCCGGCGGCACGCGGTAGTCGCGCGCGCCGGACCGGCCCCCGGTCACCGTCGACGTGCGGAACGGCCGCGCCCGGAGAGCAAGGATGATCCACACCGACCGTCCACAGTGGGGACAAGGCTGACGGCCCGTCGCGCCGGGGACGGGGTTACCAGCGTCCCAGCCCAGCGTCCACAGTGGACACAGGTCGACGCGCCCCAGCCGCGCCATCGGCCGGACCGGACGCACGCGCCTTCTGAATCGATTTCCTGAATCGTGACCGAAACCACCGATCCGCCCAATTGCCACCAGACGTACTCAGGAGGAAAGTTGCGATGCTCGGGGACTTGCGGGAGAGGCTGAAGCCATGCACAGCGCGGTGCGGAAGATCGACACGACGGCGGACGCGGCGGACGACGGTTTCCGCCCTGGGCTCGAGGGCGTGGTCGCCTTCCGGACCGAGATCGCCGAACCCGACCGCGACGGCGGCGCACTGCGTTACCGCGGCGTGAACATCGAGGACCTCGCCGGCAGGGTCACGTTCGGCGACGTGTGGGCGCTGCTCGTCGACGGCCGCTTCGGCAAAGGCCTCCCACCGGCCGAGCCGTTCCCCATCCCGGTGCACACCGGCGACGTCCGGGTCGACGTGCAGGCCGCGCTGGCCATGCTCGCGCCGATCTGGGGTTACGAGCCGCTGCTGGACGTCGGCGACGTCGAGGCGCGCGAGCAGCTCGCGCGCGCGTCGGTGATGGCGCTGTCGTACGTGGCGCAGTCCGCGCGCGGCATCGGCCGGCCGGCGGTGCCGCAGCGGCGGATCGACGAGTGCGCGACGATCACCGAACGGTTCATGACCCGCTGGCGCGGCGAGCCGGACCCCGCGCACGTGCGGGCGATCGACGCCTACTGGGTCTCGGCGGCCGAGCACGGGCTGAACGCGTCGACGTTCACCGCCCGGGTGATCGCCTCCACCGGCGCGGACGTCGCGGCCGCGATGTCGGGCGCGATCGGCGCGATGTCCGGCCCGCTGCACGGTGGGGCGCCGGCACGGGTGCTGCCGATGATCGAGGAGGTCGAGCATGTCGGCGACGCACGCAAGGTCGTATCGTCCATCTTGGACCGCGGCGAGCGGCTGATGGGCTTCGGCCACCGCGTGTACCGCGCGGAGGACCCGCGGGCCCGGGTGCTCCGACAGGCCTGCCGGGAGCTCGGCGCGGCCCGGTACGACGCGGCGGCGGAGCTGGAACAGGCGGCGCTCGCGGAGCTGCGGGAGCGCCGGCCGGACCGTGCGATAGAGACGAACGTGGAGTTCTGGGCGGCCGTGATCCTGGACCTCGCCCAGGTGCCGACCCACATGATGCCGGCGATGTTCACGTGTGCCCGCACGGCCGGCTGGTGCGCGCACATCCTGGAGCAGAAGCGGACCGGCCGCCTGGTGCGCCCGTCGGCGCACTACGTGGGCCCGGGCCCACGCCGCGCCGAAGAGGTCGAGGGCTGGTCCACCATCACCACCTGACCCCAGTCCCCCGTTCCGGACCGCGAGGATGGGGGTGGACGGGTGTCCGTCGGGTGGTGGACACGGGGGTTCAGTCGCGTGGACGTCCCGGGTGCGGGTGTGGCGGGGACACGATTTCCGCATGACCGCCATACAGGTTCGAGGACTGCGCAAGTCCTATGCCGACACCGTCGCGGTGGACGGGATCGACCTCGACATCGAGCAGGGGCGGGTGTTCGCCCTGCTCGGGCCGAACGGCGCCGGCAAGACCACCACCGTCGAGATCCTCGAAGGCCACCGCACGCGCACCGCGGGCGAGGTCTCCGTGCTGGGCCAGGACCCGGGGACCGCCGGCCGCGCGTGGCGCGCCCGCATCGGGATCGTCCTGCAGACCGCGGGTGACGCCGCCGGGCTGACCGTCGCGGAGAGCGTCCACCACTACGCCGGCTACTACCCGCGCCCCGCCGACCCGGACGCCGTCATCGAGCAGGTCGGGCTCGCCGAGAAGGCCCGCGCCCGCGTCAAACAGCTCTCCGGCGGACAACGCCGCCGGCTCGACGTGGCGCTCGGCATCGTCGGCCGGCCCGAGCTCGTCTTCCTCGACGAGCCGACCACGGGGTTCGACCCGCGAGCCCGCCGACAGTTCTGGGACCTCGTCCGCGCCCTCGCCGCCGACGGCACCACGATCCTGCTCACCACCCACTACCTCGACGAGGCCGAGGCGCTCGCCGATGACGTCGCCGTCATCTCCGGCGGCACGATCGTCGCGAGGGGCACGCCCGCCACCCTCGGCGGCCGCTCCACCGCCAAGGTCACGGTGAGCTGGCTCGACGAGACCGGCCCGCGCTCGCTCCTCACCGACACCCCGACGGCGCTCGTCAACGAGCTGTCCGCGGGCGGCCGGGAGCTCGCCGGGCTCACCATCTCCCGGCCGAGCCTGGAGGACACCTACCTGGAGCTGATCGGAGGCACCCGATGACCGCCAGCGTCCTCGACCGCACCGCCGCGCTGCCGAGCGTGCTGCGCGTCGGCCTCTCCCGCGGCGGGATCGAGCTCAAGCAGTTCTTCCGGCAGAAGGAGCAGGTGATCTTCACCTTCACCTTCCCCGCGCTGATCCTGGTCCTCCTCGGCTCGATCTTCACCGACACCTTCGAGGGCACCGGCGTAACGGCCGGCCAGGTGTTCGCGGCGAGCATGGCCGGCGCCGGGATCATCGCGACGTCGTTCCTCAACCTGGGCATCGGCGTGGCGCAGGACCTGGAGGACCACACGCTCAAACGCCTGCGCGGCGCACCGATCCCGGCCACCGCCTACTTCATCGGCAAGGTCATCCTGGTCGCGGTCGCGAGCATCGCCGAGGTGGTCTTGCTGGTCGCGGTCGGCATGCTGCTGTTCGACGTCGAACTGCCGAGCACGGCCGACCGCTGGTTCACGTTCGCGTGGGTGTTCGTGCTGGGCACGATCTCGTGCTCGCTGCTGGGCATCACGATCAGCTCGGTGGCGAAGTCGGCGCAGGGCGCGGCGGCCGTGGTGAACGTGCCCTACGTCGCGCTGCAGTTCCTGTCCGGCGTGTACATCCCGGTGTCCACGCTGCCGGACTGGATGATCGACATCGGCTCGTTCTTCCCGATCAAGTGGGTCGCGCAGGGTTTCCGCTCGGTGTTCCTGCCGGACGGCATGATGAGCATGGAGGCGGCGGGATCTTGGGAACACGGAACGACCGCGCTGGCACTGGCCGCGTGGTGCGTGATCGGAGTCGTGCTGTGCCTGCTGACGTTCCGGTGGACCAACCGCCGCGAGGGCTGAGCGCCGGGGAGCGCGGCACCGGCGGGGACGCGTGGACGCGCTGGTTCTGGCTGTGGGACGTCTACCTCGGGATCGGCTACGTCGCGCTGGTCGCCATGGCGCTCGGCACGGACGAGCCGACCCCGGCCGCGAAGGCGGTCGTCACCGCCCTGCTGTCGCTGATGGCCGCCTGGTACGTCGTGTTCGGCCGGCGGACCATCGTGTCCCGACGGGAGAGCCCGGCACGTGGCCGGATCTTCATCGCCGGCGAGGTCGCACTGCTGGTCGCGGCCGTCGCGATCGAGCCGTCGGCGGCGTTCGCGCTGTTCGCCGTGTGCCCGCTGGTCTTCATGACCCTGCGACTCGTGGAGGCCGTCGCGGTCACCGTCGCGATCAACCTCCTGCCGCTGGCCGCCGCGATCATGGAGGAGGACGCGGGCCAGGTACTCGCCGTGGTGGCTCCCCTCGTCCTGCTCACCGCCGTCTTCTCCCCGCTGCTCGGTGCCTGGATCCACCGCATCGTGGCGCAGAGCGCGGAGCGGGGGGCGCTGATCAGGGAGCTGGAGGCGAGCCGCGGGGAGGTGAGCCGGCTGTCCCGGGAGGCGGGCGTGGCCGCCGAGCGGGCCCGGCTCGCGGCGGAGATCCACGACACGCTGGCGCAGGGCTTCACCAGCCTGGTCACCCTCGTGCAGGCCGCCGAGTCCGAACTGGACGGTGACCGGGACAAGGCGCGGCGGCACCTGCGGCTCGCGGCCCGCACCGCACGGGAGAACCTCGGCGAGGCGCGGGCGCTCGTGGCCGGCCTCATGCCGTCGGCGCTGGGCACCGGGTCGCTGGACGAGGCGATCCGGCGCCAGGTCGAGCGGCTCGCCGAGGAGACGCCGATCCAGGCCACCTACCGCGTGGAGGGCGAGAGCGCGGGGCTGCCGACCGTGACCGAGGTGCTACTGCTGCGCGCGGTGCAGGAGGCGCTGACCAACGTGCGCAAGCACTCCGGCGCGTCGGCGGTGTCGATCTGCCTGCGGGTCGACGGATCCGCGGCCGTGCTGCGGGTCGCCGACGACGGGACCGGGTTCGACATCACACGGCCGTCCGACGGGTTCGGGCTGGTCGGCATGCGCTCGCGGGCCACGCAGGTCGGCGGCTCCCTGTCAGTCCACAGTGGAGCGTCCGGTACGACGGTCGAGGTGGAGGTGCCGCGTTGATCCGGGTCATGCTGGTCGACGACCACCCGGTGGTCCGGGAGGGGTTGCGCGGGATGCTGGAGGCCGAGCCGGACCTGACGGTCGCCGGCGAGGCGGGCTCGGGCGAGGAGGCCGTCGCGCGGGCCCGCGCGCTTGAGGCGGACGTGATCCTCATGGACCTGCGGATGCCCGGGCTGGACGGGGTGGGCGCGACCGAGCGAATCCTGGCCGAGTCACCGCGGGTCCGGGTCGTGGTGCTGACGACCTACGAGACGGACGCGGACATCCTGCGTGCCGTGGAGGCCGGCGCGTCGGGGTACCTGCTCAAGGACGCGTCCCGGACGGACCTGGCGGGCGCGATCCGGGCGGCGGCGCGGGGCGAGACCGTGCTCGCGCCGTCGGTGGCCGGGCGGCTGGTCAACCAGGTGCGCCGGCCGGCACAGCACACGCTGTCGGCACGCGAGGTGGAGGTGCTGGCGCTGGTCGCGAAGGGCCTGACGAACGCGGAGATCGGCCGGGCGCTGCACATCGCGGAGGCGACCGTGAAGACGCACCTGCTGCGCACGTTCGCCAAGCTGGAGGTGTCCGACCGGACCGCCGCGGTGACAACCGCCATGGCGCACGGGCTGCTGCGCTGACCGTGCGGGTGGACCGTGAGCGGACTCGCGGTAATTGGTAACGCCGCATGACCGATCCAGTCGCACCGTGTCATCAGTCAGAATGCGGGCCATGCTGGACACCACCGAGTTCGCGCTGCTCCGCCGGGTCGCCGTGGAGCAGGCGGAGCGCCGGGCGCCGTCACTGGTCGCCGCCGTCGTCCGCGGCCAGGAGCTGCTGTGGACGGGCGCCCGGGGCAGCGTGGACGGCGCGGCTCCCACGGCCGACACCCAGTACCGGATCGGGTCGATCACGAAGACGTTCATCGCGGTACTGGTCATGCGGCTGCGTGACGAGGGCCTGCTGGACCTCAACGACCCGCTGGACAAGCACGTCAGCGGCACGTCGTTCGGGCACCTCACGGTGGCGCAGCTGCTGTCCCACACGGCCGGGCTGACGTCGGAGTCGCCGGGCGAGTGGTGGGAGCGCGCGCCCGGCGGCGACTGGCCGACGCTGGTGGAGAGCATGTCGGGCGAGCCGGAGCGGCACCGCGCGGGCGAGCGGTTCCACTACTCGAACGTCGGGTACGGGGTGCTCGGCCAGCTCGTCGCGGAGCTTCGCGGGGCGTCGTGGATGTCGGTGCTGGACGAGGAGGTCCTCGCCCCGCTCGGGATGACCCGCACCTCGGCCATGCCCGTCGCGCCGCACGCGCTGGGCTGGGCCGTGCACCCGTACGCGGACGTCCTGATGCCGGAGCCGACGCCGGACGCGGGCGCGATGGCGCCGGCCGGCCAGCTGTGGTCGACGTTGGCCGACCTCGCGCGCTGGGCACGGTTCATCGCCGGCGACACCGGCGACGTGCTCTCCCCGGACACGGTCGCGGAGATGCGCCACCCGGCGGCGGTCGAGGACGGCACGGCGTGGACGTCCGGGTACGGCCTCGGCTTCCAGGCGTTCCGGGTGGACGGCCGCCAGCTCGCGGGGCACGGCGGTTCGATGCCGGGCTTTCTGGCGAGCGTGGTGGTCGACCCGGCGACGACCACGGGCGCGCTGGCGCTGACGAACACGACGGCCGGCGTCGGGGTGTCGGCGCTGACGCTCGACCTGGTGAAGCTGGTGGACGAGTACGAGCCGGCACTGCCCGCGGAGTGGGTGCCGCTGCCGTCGGTGCCGCCTGAGCTGCTTGCGCTGACGGGCGAGTGGTTCTGGGGCCCGACGCCGTTCGCGCTGCGCCTGCTGGCGGACGGCTGGCTGGACCTGCGGCCGGTGGCCGGGGCGGGCCGCGCGTCGCGCTTCCGCCCGGTGCGGGAGGACGAGTGGGTCGGGCTGGACGGCTACTACGCCGGGGAGACCCTGCGCCTGCACCGGCACGCGGACGGCTCACCCCACCACCTCGACCTGGCGACGTTCGTCTTCACCCGCACCCCGTACGACCCGTCGGCCCCCATCCCGGGCGGTCTGGACCTGGGCACCTGGCCGACGCAGTCCTGACCGCTTCGGACCTCAGCCCGCACCCGGCCACCACGCGCGCACATCAAGCCCGACTCGCATCCCCAGCAACAACCCGCGCGCACCCCCGCGGCCCGAAAGCAAACGCCCGCACGCACACGACGCACACACTGCCCGAGTCTCAAAGCACGCACGCGTACCCGCATGCGCACACACGCGTACGGCCACGGCCCCCACCCTCTCCGGGGGCACCCCGTGGCTCCATCGTATCGGCGGGAACCGACGGTGGTGGGGGAGCTAGATCGACTTGTGGATTGATTGACCGGTTGTGGACAACCCGGGCTTCCCGGCCGGGGGGTCGACCGGGCCGTCGGTCCGATGAGAGAGACTGGGGTTCCCGGCAACGGCGCCGGTCACACCGCAATCGACACTGCCGAGAGGCGCCGCCACATGACGCAGTCACCGACGGACACGACCGCCAAGCCCGACCCGACCTCGCTGGTGCTGCCCGCCGACCTCAAGCCGTCCGACGGGCGGTTCGGGTCCGGTCCCTCCAAGGTCCGCCCGGAGCAGCTCGCCCGGCTGGCCTCCGACGGATCCGCGCTGATGGGCACCTCGCACCGCCAGAAGCCGGTGAAGTCCCTGGTCGGCCGCGTCCGCGCGGGCCTGCGCGAGCTGTTCGGGCTCCCCGACGGCTACGAGGTCGTGCTCGGCAACGGCGGCACCACCGCGTTCTGGGACGCCGCCGCCTTCGGCCTGGTCCGCGAGCGCGCGCAGCACTTCACCTACGGCGAGTTCTCCGCGAAGTTCGCCAAGGTCACGCGGGACGCCCCGTTCCTCGGCGACTCGATCGTGGTCGAGGCCGAGCCGGGCACCGCGCCCACCATCGAGTACGCCGAGGGCGCCGACCTCGTCGGCTGGGCTCACAACGAGACCTCGACCGGTGTCGCCGTGCCGGTCCGGCGGCCCGCGGGCTCCGACGCCGCGCTGATCGCCATCGACGCCACCTCCGGCGCCGCCGGCCTGCCGGTCGCCGCCGAGGACTTCGACGTCTACTACTTCGCCCCGCAGAAGTCCTTCGCCTCCGACGGCGGGCTCTGGCTCGCCCTGATGAGCCCGGTCGCGCTGGAGCGGATCGCGGAGATCGGGACCGGCGGTCGCTGGGTGCCGGAGTTCCTGTCGCTGACCACCGCGCTGGACAACTCACGCAAGGACCAGACGTACAACACCCCGGCCGTCGCGACGCTGTTCCTGCTGGCCGAGCAGATCGACTGGATGCTCTCCCACGGCGGCCTCGCCTGGACGACCGCCCGCACCAAGGACTCCTCCGACCGGCTCTACAGCTGGGCCGAGCGGACCGAGTACACGACGCCGTTCGTGGCCGACCCGGCACATCGCTCGCAGGTCGTCGGCACGGTCGACTTCGCCGACGGCACGGACGCCGCCGCGGTCGCGAAGGCGTTGCGCGCCAACGGGATCGTCGACGTCGAGCCATACCGCAAGCTCGGCCGCAACCAGCTGCGCGTGGCGATGTTCCCGGCCATCGAGCCCGACGACGTCACCGCGCTCACGCGGTGCGTCGACTGGCTGGTGGAACGGCTCTAGCAACCGTGCGGCACGTCTACAGCGGCAAGGTCCGCGAGATCTACTCCGACGGCGCGGACCTGCTGCTGGTGGCCACCGACCGGGTGTCGGTGTACGACGTGGTGCTGCCGACCCCGATCCCGGACAAGGGCGCCCTGCTGACCCAGCTGTCCGTGTGGTGGTTCGAGCGGCTCGCCGACGTCGCCCCGAACCACCTGATCTCGGCCACCGACGTGCCGGCCGAGTTCGCCGGCCGGGCGGTGCGCTGCCGGCGGCTGGAGATGATCCCGTTCGAGTGCATCGCCCGCGGCTACCTCGCCGGCTCGGGCCTGCGCGAGTACCTGGCGACCGGCTCGATCTCCGGGGTCGAGCTGCCGCCCGGCCTGGTCGAGGGCAGCCGCCTGCCCGAGCCGATCTTCACGCCGACCACCAAGGTCTCCACCGGCGGCCACGACGAGCCGGCCACGTTCGCGCAGGTCGTCGCCGAGGTCGGCGTCGAGACGGCCGAGTCGCTGCGTGCGCTGACGCTGGAGGTCTACCGGCGCGGGGCCGAGCGAGCGGCGGCCAACGGGATCATCGTCGCGGACACGAAGCTGGAGTTCGGGTTCGGCCGGGACGGGGAGCTGACCCTGGCCGACGAGGTGCTCACGCCCGACTCGTCCAGGTTCTGGCCGGCCGGCGAGTGGCGGCCGGGCCGCGCGCAGCACGCGTACGACAAGCAGTTCGTGCGCGACTGGGCGGCGGGCACCGGGTGGGACAAGAAGCCGCCGGCGCCCGAGCTGCCGCCGGAGGTCGTCGCCGCGACCAGGGCTCGCTATGTCGACGCCTACGAGAAGATCACCGGAACGGCCTGGCGTGGCTGACCGGGTGCGGGCAAGATCGGCGGCACGGTACTCGGCGCGCCTCGCACGTCAAGGCGACCCGCCGATCTACCGTGGGCAGCTGGCGAGGTGAAGTCTGTTCCAGGTCGCGAGGAGGCCGCGATGCGTGCGCTGCGGGTCGTCGGACTCGGAGAGGACGGCAAGATCGTCATCTGCGAGGACCCGGCGCGCGGCGAGCGCTTCCAGATTCCTGCGGACGAACGGTTGCGCGCGGCAGCCAGAGGAGACATCACCCGACTCGGCCAGATCGCAATCGAGCTGGAGAGCCAGATGCGTCCTCGTGAGATCCAGACCCGCATCCGTGCGGGAGAGTCCGTAGAGCAGGTCGCGTCCGCGGCCGGCGTACCGGCGAACCGTGTCGAGCGGTTCGCCTACCCGGTGCTGTTGGAGCGATCACGCACCGCGGAGCTCGCCCAGCGCGCGCACCCGGTCCGCGAGGACGGGCCCGACGTGCAGGAGCTCGGCGAGGTCGTGGCGCAGGCGTTCACCGCGCGTGGCCAGGACTACTCCGTCGCCACGTGGGACTCGTGGAAGGGCGAGGACGGCAAGTGGGTCGTCCAGCTGACCTGGACCGCCGGGCGCTCGCACAACCGGGCGCACTGGTCGTTCCACCCGGGCGCCCACGGCGGCACCGTGAGCCCGCTCGACGACCTCGCCGTCGACCTGCTCGACCCCAACCCCAACCGCCAGCTGCGCACCGTACGGCCGGTCACCGAGCTCGCGGCGCAGGCGGAGCGGCCGGAGCGGGTCGTGGCGCCGGTGGAGTCCCCGGTCGAGCAGGAGCACCGCCAGGCCGTCGGTGAGGTCTCGCGCCGGTCGGCCGGCGAGCCCGAGCCACGCAGCGAGCAGGACTTCGTGCAGGACTTCGAGCTGACCGACGAAGCGGACGACCCGCCGGCGGAGGAGCCGCCGGCGCCCGAGCCCCCCGCGGCCCCGCCTGCCCAGCCGGCCACGTCCACGACCGCTCCGCCTCGCCGGCCCGCGGCCACCCGCACCTCCCGCAAGCCCGCGACCCCGACCCCCCAGCCAGCGGCCACGCCTCGCCAGCCGGCCGCCGAAGCCGCGCCCGACGCCGAACCTCGCACGGCCCAGCCTCGCCAGCCGGCCGCGCCCACCGCACCAGCAGCCCCACCAGCAGCCCCACCAGCAGCGCAGCCCGAGCCCGCACCCGAACCCGCGGCGGCGAAGGAGGAGCCCAAGCCCGCCCCCCGGCGCGGCAAGGGCAAGAAGTCGCGCCCGACGGTCCCCTCGTGGGAGGACGTGCTGCTCGGCACCCGCTCCAACCGCTGACCCGCACGCCGCCGGCGCGTCGCGGTCAGAGGGTGCCCATGGCCGGCACCCGGTCCAGCAGCCGTAGGTCCCAGCCCTCCCGCTCGCACCAGTCCTCGGCCTGCTCGCGGGTCAGCCACGTCGTGCCCGCCGGCCGGTTCGAGGGCAGGCGGGTCCAGCCGTCCGGGGCGAGGACGTGCAGTGCGCCTGCACGCAGCGCCAGGAGCCGGCCCTCGGGGTAGGCCATCGTCGGCTCCGTGCGCAGGAACCGCACCACTTCCGGTCGAGTCATGCCCGAATGATGCCGCGAACTTGACCTCCAGCGCACTCGAGGTCGCAGGCTCGGGGGAGAAAACCAGATGCCGCGGGGAGTGCCGATCACCTAACGTCGATGGGCACTCGTGGGGAGATCATGACCGAAAACAAGGATGCGCATCAGGCTGCCCGCGGTACGAACATCACCGCGCTGCGGCGACTTTCCCCTTACCTCGAACCGGTTCGCGGCCGGATGATCGGCTCGGGCATGGCCGTGCTCGGGTCGATGCTCGCCGGCCTGTCGATCCCCCTGGTCATCCAGCGGATCCTGGACGGCCCGGTGGCGACGGGCGACACGAGCGGACTCGGCTGGCTCGTCGCCGCGGTGGGCGCCCTCGGCGCGGCCGAGGCGATGTTGTTCTACACCCGGCGCCGGCTGATCACCGGGCCGAGCACACGGATCGAGGCCGAGCTCCGCCGCGACCTCTACCGGCACCTGCAGCGCCTGCCGATCGCGTTCCACGACCGCTGGCAGTCCGGCCAGCTGCTCTCGCGCGCGGTCAGCGACCTGTCCACGCTGCGCCGGTTCATCGCGTTCGCCTTCATCTTCCTGATCGTCAACAGCTTGACGCTGGTGCTCGGCCTCGTCGTGCTGTTCGTCCTGCACCCGGCGCTCGGGCTGATCTCCACCGCGTGCACGGCTCCGCTGATCCTGATCTCGACGCTGTACGAGTCCAAGTACGCGGTGCTCGCCCGGCGCGCGCAGGACCAGAACGGCGACCTGACCACCACGGTCGAGGAGTCCGTGCTCGGCATCCGCGTGCTCAAGGCGTTCGGCCGCGGGCGGCACCTCGGCACGCGGTTCGCCGCGGAGGCCGGGGAGTTGCGCCGGCTCGAGCTGCGCAAGGTGCACGTCGTCGGCCTGCTCTGGGCGGCGATCATCCTGCTGCCGGAGATCTCGATCGGCGGGCACCTGCTGTACGGCACGTTCGGCATCGCGAACGGCACCATGACGGTCGGCACCCTGATCGCGGCCGTCACGGTCGCCACGTACCTGCGCTGGCCGACCGACTCGATCGGCTGGCTGCTGGCCGAGATGAACCAGGCCGCCACCGCCGCCACCCGCTACTGGGAGGTGCGCGACGCCGAGGTGACGATCACCGACCCGGCCCGCCCGCGCCGGCTGCCGGGCGGGTACGGCACGCAAGCACGCGGGCACGTGCGGTTCGAGAACGTGCACTTCGCCCACCCGGGCTCGGACACCGAGGTGCTCCGCGGCGTCACGCTCGACCTGCGGCCCGGCGAGACGGTCGCGCTGGTCGGCGCTACCGGATCCGGCAAGACGACGCTCACCGCGCTGGTCGGCCGGCTCGCCGACGTGACGAAGGGGCGGATCACCGTCGACGGCGTGGACGTGCGCGACCTCGCGCTCGACGAGCTCCGCACGGTCGTGGCCACTGCGTTCGAGGAGCCGGTGCTGTTCTCGGCCAGCGTGCGGGAGAACGTCGCGCTCGGCGCACCGCACGTCACCGAGGCCGGCGACGACGAGGCGGTACGGCAGGCGCTGCGGGTCGCCGCGGCGGAGGACTTCGTCGCGAACCTGCCGTGGGGCCTGGACACCCGCATCGGCGAGCAGGGCCTGGCCCTGTCCGGCGGGCAGCGCCAGCGGCTCGCGCTCGCCCGCGCGGTGGTCGGCCGGCCGTCGGTGCTGGTGCTCGACGACCCGCTGTCCGCTTTGGACGTACACACGGAGGCCGAGGTGGAGCACGCGCTGCGCAGCGTGCTGCGGGACGTGACCGCGCTCGTGGTCGCGCACCGGCCGAGCACCGTCCAGCTCGCCGACCGCGTCGCGCTGTTGAGGAACGGGAAGATCACCGCCATCGGCACCCACTCCGACCTGCTCGCCGGCAACCCCGACTACCGCCGCCTACTGTCCACAATGGACAAAGAAGAGGTGGAGGTGGTCGCATGACACCCCCTGTGCCAACCTCAAGATCGAATCAGGCCGAGGGCTTCGCAACCGCACCTCAGGGGAACGTGACGCAGGCCAGCCACAAGCACGTGACCAAACAGAACCTTCCGTCCCCCGACGCAACCACAACATTGAAATCCGGGGAGGCGGAACAGCACTGGCGTGGGGTTGCCGCGGAGGAGCTCGACGACCTCGACGCCCTGGTCAGCACGCGGCTGCGGGCCCGCTCGCGGCGGCTGCTCGGCTCGCTGGTCCGGCCGCGGGTGGCCACCGGGCTGTTCGCGCTGGCGCTGGTGATCGGCGAGAACCTGCTGACCCTGGCCGGACCGGTGCTGATCGCCGTCGCGATCGACACGGGCATCCCGGAGGCGATCGGGGTCGACGGCGCCGGCGACACCACCGTGCTCGCCGTGTGCGTCGGCGGCTACCTCGCCAGCGGGCTGGGCTCGGCCGGGCTGCGCTTCGCGTTCCTCAAGGTCTCCGGGCGGTTCGGCCAGGACGTGCTGCTCGACCTTCGGCAGCGGATCTTCGCGCACGCGCAGCGACTGTCCCTGTCCTTCCACGAGAAGTACACCTCCGGCAAGATCATCTCCCGGCTGACCAGCGACGTCGACTCGCTGCACGACCTGCTCGAGGACGGCCTCGACGGGCTGCTGACCGCGCTGCTCTCGGTCGTCGGCATCGCGGTCATGCTGGTCGTCCTGGACGCGCCGCTGGCCATGCTCGTGCTCGCCGGGCTGGTCCCGGTCCTGCTCGTGACGCGCTGGTTCTACCGGCGTTCGCGGCAGGCCTACCGGGGCACCCGGGGCGCGATCGCGAAGATCATCGTCCAGTTCGTGGAGACCATGAACGGGATGCGGGCGGTGCAGGCGTTCCGCCGCGAGCCGCGCAACGAGGCGATCATGGCGGACCTGAACGACCGGTTCCGCGCGGCGAACAAGGAAGCGCTGGACGTCGTGGCGACGTTCACCATGACCGTCCGGCTGGTCGGCAACCTCTCGCTCGCGCTGGTCATCGCGATCGGCGCGGTGCGGGTGGTCGGCGGCGGGCTGGAGCTCGGCGTGCTGACCGCGTTCACCCTGTACCTGCGCCGGTTCTACGACCCGCTCGACGACCTCGCGATGTTCGCGAACTCCTACACCGCGGCGATCGCCGCGCTGGAGAAGATCTCCGGGGTGCTCGAGGAGTCGCCGACCGTCGTGGACCCGGCCGAGCCGGTCGCGCTGACCGAGCAGCACCGGACCGGCCGGTCGATCACGTTCGACCGGGTCGAGTTCCGCTACTCCGCGGACGGGCCGGTGGTGCTGCCGGAGTTCGACCTGACCGTCCCGGCCGGGCAGACGGTGGCGCTGGTCGGCGCGACGGGTGCGGGCAAGTCGACGATCGCGAAGCTGGTGGCCCGCTTCTACGACCCGACGGCCGGCTCGGTCGCGCTGGACGGCGTCGACCTGCGCCGGGTCGCGGACGCCGAGCTGCGGCGCAACGTCGTGATGGTGACGCAGGAGAACTTCCTGTTCGCCGGGTCGGTCGCGGACAACGTCGGGCTCGGCCGGCCGTCGGCGAGCCGCGCGGAGATCGAGGCGGCCGCCTCGGCGGTCGGCGCGCACGAGTTCATCGCGGCGCTGCCCGGCGGGTACGACACCGACGTGCGCAAGCGCGGCGGGCGGCTGTCCGCGGGCCAGCGGCAGCTGGTGGCGTTCGCGCGGGCGTTCCTCGCGGACCCGGCGGTGCTGGTGCTCGACGAGGCGACGTCCAGTTTGGACGTGCCGACCGAGCGGGCCGTGCAGCGCGCGCTCGAGTCGGTGCTCGCCGACCGGACCGCGCTGATCATCGCGCACCGGCTGTCGACCGTGCTGATCGCGGACCGGGTGCTCGTGGTGGAGGACGGCCGGATCGTCGAGGACGGCACGCCGGAGTCGCTGATCGCCGAGCCGTCGGGCGGCCGGTTCGCCGCGCTGCACCGCACGTGGCTCGAGTCGCTCGCCTAATGGGCCGCGCCGGCACTGCCAGGAAGGACGCCTTCCGGACGCTCGATGACCGGAAGGCGTCCTTCCTGGCTCAGAGCACGATGAACGGCAGCGCCACCCAGGCCAGCACGAGCGCCGCCGCCACGCCCAGCGCCACCCAGCGCCAGATGGGCTGGCGGCGCACCAGCCACACCGACGGCAGCAGCCCGGTGGTGACGACGACGTTCGACCCGACCGCGAGCAGCACGTTGGTCTCGGCCAGGGTGGCCGCCAGCGTCACGACCGTGATCAGCAGGACGGCCAGGCTCGCCGCGGACACGGTCAGCCCGGTCAGCCACGGGACCGGCTCGGGCGGGTGGGCCGGCCGCGACCGCCGCGCGACCTCGGGCGGCTCGACCACCAACTCCTGGCCGCTCAGCGGGTCGAGGTAGCCGACCGGCACGCCCATCGACGCCGCCACGCGGCCCGCGAGCTGCAGGCCACGTCGGGTGACGACGGTGCCGGCGGCTTCCGTCGCGTTCGGCGTGCTTCGGGACACCGCGCTCGCCACGCGGGCCCACTCGTGCAGCGCGTCGGTCAGCTCCAGCCCCAGCGGCAGCCGCCGCGGGTCGACCTCGCGCTCGGTCACCCCGTCGTGACCGACCAGCACCGCACGCTCACCGTTGGCGCGCAGCTGCACCGCCGCTCCCCTCGCCCACCCGATGTCGTCACCCAAGAAAACCAACCGAAACTACCGACCGAACGTACCGAGCGCGTAGAACGCCACGGCACCGGCCGTGGCCACGTTGAGGGAGTCCACCTCACCGGCCATCGGTATCCGCACGGCCGCGTCGGCGGCCGCGATCGCCTCGTCGGACAGGCCCCGCCCCTCCGAGCCGAGCAGCACCGCGACCCGGCCGGCGACGGACGCCAGCGGCTCCGCGGTCGGCGTCGGCGTCATGGCCAGCACGCGGAACCCCCTGTCCCGCAACAACTTCAGCCCGGCCGGCCACGGAAGCAAGGACGCGAACGGGACGCCGAGCACGTGTCCCATCGACACGCGGACGCTGCGCCGGTACAGCGGGTCGCTGCACCCCGGGCCGAGCAGGACGCCGTCCACGCCCAGCGCGGCGGCGTTGCGGAACAGCGCGCCGAGGTTCTCGTGGTCGCCGACGCCCTCCAGCACGGCGAGCCGCCGCGCGCCGCCGGACTCACCGCCCGACACGTCACCGCCCGACATGTCACTGCCCGACACGTCACCGCCCACCACGTCACCGCCCACCACGTCGTCGACCGACAGCGCGGGCGGCCGGTCGGCGACCGCGAGCACGCCGCGGTTGAGGTGGAAGCCGACCACCTCGGCCATCACCTCCGCGGACGTCACGTAGACCGGCTCGGTCAGCCCGTCGAGGTCGGCCGCGAGCTCGTCGATGCGCCGCGGTACGCCGAGGATCGCGCGCAGCGGGAAGCGCGACGCGAGCATCCGCCGGACCACGAGCGCGCCCTCGGCGATCACCAGCCCCTTGCCGCCGGGCCGGTCCGGCCGGCGGTCGGCGGTGGTCAGGGCGCGGAAGTCGTCCACGCGCTCGTCGGCGGGGTCCCGCACCTCGATCACGTCCGCATGCTCCCACAAGCTGAGAGGGTGCGCCCGGATACCGTCCGGGATGTTACGTGGAGCGTCCGGATGCCTTGCCCTCCGTAACAACTGAGACAGATCAGTCCACCGTTTTGGCCTCTAGCAACGCGTTTGCTCGTGTGTCACGGTTGAACTCCCGCGCACACGCCGGGCCCCGCGAGGGTCCGGCTGGGGAGGGCCGGTATGGGACAGGATGTAGCGACCGACTCGGTCGACCGCTCGGATCGTCAGCGTTATCGCCGCAAGGTTCAGCGTTGTCTCGACGCGCTGGCCCGGATGCTCGCCGACGGCGGCTTCTCCACCGACCCGCCCCGCATGGGGCTCGAGGTGGAGCTGAACCTCGTCGACGACGGCCTCCAGCCGGCCATGACGAACGGCGTCGTGCTGGAGAAGCTGGACGACCCTTCGTTCACCACGGAGCTGGGCCAGCACAACCTGGAGCTGAACATGCGGCCCCGGCCGCTGTCCGGCGACCAGGCCAGCGAGCTGGAGATGGAGTTACGCGCGTCGCTCGCCCACGCCGACATGAAGGCGCAGGACGCGGGTGCCCGCCTGGTGATGATCGGCATGCTGCCGACGTTGCGGGAGGAGCACTTCAAGGCCAAGTGGCTGTCCAACAACGCCCGGTACGCCATGCTCAACGACCGCATCTTCGCCGCGCGCGGCGAGGACATGGTGCTCGCCATGGACGGGCCGGCGATCCCGGGGCAGCGCGGCGAACGGCTGCGCAGCCGGGCCGACTCGATCCTGCCGGAGGCCGCGTGCACGTCCGCGCAGCTGCACCTGCAGGTGCCGCCGGAACAGTTCGCGACGCACTGGAACGCCGCGCAGTGCCTCGCCGGCGTGCAGGTGGCGATCGGCGCGAACTCGCCTTTCCTGCTGCGCAAGGCGCTCTGGCACGAGACGCGGATCCCGTTGTTCCTGCAGGCCACCGACACCCGGCCGGAGGAGCTGAAGAACCAGGGCGTGCGGCCGCGGGTGTGGTTCGGCGAGCGGTGGATCACCTCGATCTTCGACCTCTTCGAGGAGAACGTCCGCTACTTCCCCGGCCTGCTGCCCCACCTCGACGACGAGGACCCCGTCGAGGCGCTCGACGAGGGCCGCGCGCCCAGGCTCACCGAGCTGCGCGGGCACAACGGCACGATCTGGCGATGGAACCGGCCGGTCTACGACGTGGTCGGCGGCGTGCCGCACCTGCGTGTCGAGAACCGGGTGCTGCCCGCCGGACCGACGGTCGTGGACCTGGTGGCCAACGCCGCGTTCTTCTACGGCGCCCAACGGGCGCTGGCCGCGGAAGATCGTCCTTTGTGGACACAGATGTCGTTCCAGGCGGCGGAGGAGAACCTCTACGCGGGCGCGCGGCACGCGTTCGACGCGCAGCTGTACTGGCCCGGCATCGGCTGGGTGCCGCCGGACGAGCTGGTGCTGCGCCGGCTGTTGCCCATGGCGCATGAGGGTTTGCGGGACTGCGGGGTGTCCGACGCGGCTCGCGAGCGGTACCTCGGGGTGATCGAGCAGCGCTGTCTCGCGCAGCGCACCGGCTCCATCTGGCAGCGCGCGACCGTGGCCAGGCTGGAGGATCGCGGGTTGGACCGGGATGCCGCGCTGGTAGGGATGTTGCGGCGCTACATCGAGCTGGCGTCGTCGAACCAGCCGGTGCACACCTGGATGGTGATCTGAGGCCGGTGTTCTGAGGCTACCGTATGCAACCTGGCATATTGTCGCGGTGTGCAGACCGACGGGCGCGCCACATACGTGGTCGGCGACGTGCACGGGCATCTGGACGAGCTGCTCGGCGCGCTGGCCGACGCCGGGCTGGTCGATGACGAGGCGACCTGGTCCGGCGGTGACACGCATCTGTGGTTTCTGGGCGACTTCGTGGATCGGGGGCCCGACGGCATCGGCGTGATCGACCTGGTCATGCGGCTGGCCGAGGAGGCGGAGGAGGCCGGCGGGCACGTCGAGGCGCTGCTCGGCAACCACGAGATCCTGCTGCTCGGCATGCACCGGTACGGCGACACGGAGGTGCCGTCCGACTTCGGCCCGCGCAGCTTCGCGCGCAGCTGGGAGATGAACGGCGGCCAGCCGACGGACCAGGAGGGGCTCACGGAGGGTCACATCGAGTGGCTGAGCTCCCGGCCGTCGCTCGCGCTCGTCGGCGAGCACCTGCTGATGCACTCCGACACGGTCGAGTACCTCGTGTGGGGCGCGGACATCGACGAGATCAACGCCGGCATCGAGGGGGTCCTGCGCTCCGACGACATCGTCGAGTGGTGGGAGGTCTGGCGGCGCCTCACGACCCGGCACGCGTTCCGCGGCCCGCACGGCGGCGACGTCGCGGCCCAGCTGCTGAGCGTGCTCGGCGGCGGCCAGGTGGTGCACGGGCACAGCGTCATCGCCGACCAGCTCGGCGTGGCGCCCGCGCAGATCGAGACCCCGTACGAGTACGCGGACGGCCGCGCCCTCGGCGTGGACGGCGGTGTGTTCGTCGGCGGCCCGTGCCTGGTGGTCCGCCTGCCGTTCAGCGACAAGCCGGACGACGAGCTCGCGGTACTCGACGAGACCGCGGTGGGCGAGGCGGACGCCGAGGAGGAGTCCGGCCCGGAAACCGAACCGGACACAGATGCCGACACAGAGCCCGACACCGAATCCGAGCGGGCCGAGACCGACGCCGAAACCGAACCGGCCGAGGCGGACGAGGCGGACGCGGACGCGAAGCCGGACACCGACGCGAAGCCGAACGCGGGCGCCGACGAGGAATAGCTCCCGTGCCCCGAGGCCGTGCCCACACGGCGGCGAGCGGGCAGGATGGTGACTGGTGCCACAGTCGGCCCGTACGAGGAGGTTCGACATGACGACCGTGCCCAGCAGCCGCGTCAGCTACGTGTCCGGCACGTCGGACAAGCCGCTGCTCGGCGACACCATCGGCGACGACTTCGACCGCACAGTCGCCGCGCACGGCGACCGCGACGCGCTCGTCGACCGGGCCACCGGGCGGCGCTGGACCTACCGCGAGCTCGCCGACGAGGTGAACGCCGTCGCGTTGGGGCTGGTCGACCTCGGCGTCGAGAAGGGCGACCGGGTCGGCATCTGGGCACCGAACTGTGCCGAGTGGACGTTCACGCAGTACGCCACCGCGAAGATCGGCGCGATCCTCGTCAACATCAACCCCGCCTACCGGGTGCACGAGCTGAGGTACGTGGTCAACCAGGCCGGCATCCGCACGCTCGTCGCCGCGCGCAGCTTCAAGACCTCCGACTACGCCGCCATGATCGACGAGGTCCGCCCGGACTGCCCGGCGCTGCGCGACGTGCTGCTCATCGGCGGCGAGGAGTGGACGGACCTGCTGTCGGCCGGCCGGGGCGGGTCCGCGGCGCACCTTGCGGAGCTGCAGGCGAACCTGACCGCAGACGACCCGATCAACATCCAGTACACGTCGGGCACGACCGGCTTCCCCAAGGGTGCCACGCTCTCGCACCACAACATCCTCAACAACGGCTACTTCGTCGGCGAGCTGTGCGGCTACACCGAGCGGGACGTCATCTGCATCCCGGTGCCCTTCTACCACTGCTTCGGCATGGTGATGGGCAACCTCGCGGCCACGTCACACGGCGCGTGCATGGTGATCCCGGCGCCCGCGTTCGACCCGGCGGCGACGCTGGAGGCGGTCGCGGCGGAGCGGTGCACCTCGCTGTACGGCGTGCCGACGATGTTCATCGGCGAGCTCGCCGACCCGTCCTTCGAGTCCCACGACCTGTCGAGCCTGCGCACCGGGATCATGGCGGGCTCGCCGTGCCCGGTCGAGGTGATGAAGCAGGTGATCGAGCGGATGGGCATGGGCGAGGTGACCATCTGCTACGGCATGACCGAGACCTCCCCGGTGTCCACCCAGACCCGCGCCGACGACAGCGTCGACCGCCGAGTGTCCACTGTGGGCAGAGTGCATCCGCACCTCGAGGTGAAGGTGATCGACCCGGAGACCGGGCTGACCGTGCCGCGCGGGACCCCGGGCGAGTTCTGCACGCGCGGGTACTCGGTGATGCTGGGCTACTGGGAGCAGGCGGACAAGACGGCCGAGGCGATCGACGCCGCGCGCTGGATGCACACCGGCGACCTCGCGGTGATGGACGACGAGGGCTACCTCAACATCACCGGCCGCATCAAGGACATGGTCATCCGCGGTGGCGAGAACGTCTACCCGCGGGAGATCGAGGAGTTCCTCTACACCCACCCGGACATCCTCGACGCGCAGGTGATCGGCGTGCCGGACGAGCGGTACGGCGAGGAGCTGATGGTCTGGGTCCGCATGCGCGAGGACGCCCCGCCGCTGACCGTCGAGTCGCTGCGGGAGTTCTGCACGGGCAAGCTCGCGCACTACAAGATCCCGAGGTACGTGCACATCGCCGACGAGTTCCCGATGACGGTCACCGGCAAGATCCGCAAGGTGGAGATGCGCGCGGAGTCGGTGAAGCTGCTCGGCCTCGAGTCCGCGGCGGCCGCCAGGCACGCCTGAGGGTGACCGCGTCCGCCGCATCCACGAAGTCGTGCGTTGACGCGGCCAAACCGGCTACCCCCACCGCCCCGGGGTGGCCTAGGCTGGACAGACGCGTCCTGGGTACGCCCTGGGGCGCGTCTGTTTGTGTGGAGGTGACCGTTGTGCCGACCGGAAAGGTCAAGTGGTACGACTCGGAGAAGGGCTTCGGGTTCGTCACACAGGATGGCGGCGAGGACGTCTACGTCCGGTCGTCAGCCCTGCCGGCCGGGGTGCCGGGGCTGAAGGCCGGCCAACGCATCGAGTTCGGCGTGGCGGACGGTCGCCGTGGGCCGCAGGCGCTGTCCGTGCGGCTGCTGGACCCGCCGCCGTCGGTCGTGGAGGCCCGCCGCCGGCCGGCGGAGGAGCTGCACGGCCTGATCGAGGACATGATCAAGCTGCTGGAGGCGAAGGTCCAGCCGGACCTGCGCCGCGGCCGCTACCCGGACCGCAAGGCCACCAAGCGGATCGCCGACGTGGTCCGCGCCGTAGCCCGCGAACTCGACCCGTAACCCCACCTCCCGCGAGTCCAACACTCCCGACCCGCGAGTCCAACACTCCAGACGCGCGAGTCCAACACTCCAGTCCGCGAGTTCCCAACTCGCGAACGGGACTCGCGGTCGTGAACGGGTGGGACTCGCGGTGCCGGAGCGTTGGACTCGCGGTGCCGGAGCGTTGGACTCGCGGGGTCAGGCCGGCTCGACCTGGGCTGACCAGACGCCGCGGGTCACGGCCTCGGGGCCGGCGTCACCCTGGATCAGCTTGCCGCCAGCCTGCTTGACCTCGACGGTCTGCAGCTGGTCACCGGCCCCGGGCGCCTTCGCCTCGAAGGAGTCCTGCTTGCCGGGCCCGAACGTGGCCACGGTCTCCGGCTGCTTCTGCACGCCGGCCGCGGTGCGGTACTGGATCACCACCGACCACGGGGTGTCCGCGACCTGTTCGGGCACGCGCACCCGAACCGGCGTGCCGGGCGCGGCCTTGAGCGTGACCTGGGCGGTGGTGTCGCGCTTGCAGTCGGAGATCTCGACGTCGCAGTACAGGTACGGCTTCGCGGAGACCTTCCCGGCGGCCACCGTGAAGTCGACCCGGGGCGGCGGGGGCGGCGGCGCCGGCGGGGACGAGCAGCCGGCCAGGCCGACCACCACCGCGGCGAGGACGAGCGTGCGCACGCCGCAGAGACTACGTGCGCTGGTCCGGCCCCTCCCGCACGGCCGGGCTCGGCGTGAAGCTCCGGGGCGCGCCCGGCCGCCACGGGCGGACCGGCCGCTGCCCGCCGAACCACGGCAGCAGGGACTGACCGCGCCGGGTCAGCATGGTCTGCAGCAGGCCGAGCGCGAGCAGGACCGAGATCACGAGGAAGCCGACCCAGAACGTCGCCGGCAGCAGGATGCCGATGGCCCCGCCGAACACCCAGGCCAGCTGCAGCACGGTCTCCGAGCGGCCGAACGCCGACGCGCGGGACTCCTCGGGCAGGTCGTCCTGGATCACCGCATCGAGGCTGTTCTTGGCGATCGCGCTCGCGGTGGCGCCGATGAGACCAACGGCCGCCGCGGTAGCGATGCCCGGCATGAGCGTGGCGACCATGGTCGAGACGAGGCTGCCGATGATGCAGCCGAGCACGACCTGTTCGGGATGGCCGAGGTGCGTCCGCGCGCCGATCCCGTTGCCGATGAAGCTGCCCGCGCCGGCCGCGGCCGCGATAACACCCAGCAGCAGGAGCTGCTTGAACGCCTCGCCCTCGTTCTGCGCGCGCACGGCGAAGGCAGCGAACATCATGAGGAACCCGGTGAGCAGCCGCACGGTCGCGTTGCCGGACAAAGCGACCACGACGTTGCGGCCCATGGGCTGTCGTCTGGGTTTCTCCGGGTGGGCCGACAGCGACGCGGGCACCTCGCCCTCGGTCACCTCGACCCAGGCCGGGATCCGCATGGCCTGCAGGGCGCCGACGACGCAGATCAGCGCGGTGAACCAGAGCGCGCCCGGCGAGTCGAAGATCTGCAGCACCAGCGCCGCGAACGCGCCGAACACCGCCCCCGCGAGCAGGCCGAACACGGTGAGCCGCGCGTTGGTCTTGGCGAGCGTGATCTCCGGCGGCACGACCCTCGGCGTGACCGCCGCCTTCAGCACCGTGAAGGACTTGGACAACACCATCTTCCCGAGGGCGGCCGGATACAGCAGCCAGGTGTCGAAGTTGGCGGCCATGATCACGCACATCAGCGCCTGGCCGATCGACGCGGCGCACATGGCGAGCCGGCGGCCACGCTGGATGCGGTCGAGCGCCGGGCCGATCACCGGCGCCACCAACGCGAACGGCGCCACCGTGATCAGCAGGTACAGCGCGACCTTGCCCTTGGAGGAGTCGGTGCTCGCGGCGGAGAAGAAGAGCGTGTTGGCGAGCGCCACGGCCATGGCCGCATCGCTCGCGTAGTTGAGCATCGTGGCGTAGGTCAGCGCGGTGAGGCCGGACTTGTCGGCGCCGTCGGCGTTGGCGGCGCGGCGGAACGCGCGGATGGCGTTGCCGCTGAGCTGCCGGCCGCGAATCGCGGCGACCCGGGTGACGGTCAGCTTCTTGGGGTACTGCGGTGCGGCGGCCGGGCGGTCGGCCTGCTGTGCCGCGCGGGCCTCCTCGGGGTAGTCCTGGGCGTAGCCGTCCGGGCCGTAGGTCTCCGGGGGCGGCGGTGGCTGCGCGGGCTGCGGTGGCGGTGGGGTCAGGTGGCGGCGCGGCGGCGGGACGTCCCGCCAGTTGCGCGGCGGCGGTGGTGGCTGGCGCCGGACCGGCTGGGTGCGCCGGTGGTCCTCGGACTGGTACGGGCTCGCCGCGGGGATGGCGTCGGTCAGCGGCTCCTCGCGGGGAGGTGGCTGCTGCCTCGGGGCGGGCTGCTCGTACGGCTCGGTCGGCCGGTGACCGATGGGAGGCTGCTGCTGACCGGTCCACCTACGGCGCCGTTTACGGCCGGAGCGGCCACCCTTGCCGCCCGGCTGTTGATCACCGGCACCGGATCGAATCACGTTCCCATCCTGCCGTAAGTCGGGCTTGTTTGAGGCCAAGACGGCTCGCGCGGTCAGGGGATGCTCAGTCTCGGTCGGTGACAAACCTCACCCGGAACATCGCCGGCCACAGCTTGCCCGTCACGAGGAACTCGTCGGTGCCGGGGATCGCGGCGATCCCGTTGAGCACGTCGGCGTCCGCGCGGTCCTCGGCCGGGAGCAGACCGGCGAGGTCGACGGTGGCGGTGACGGTGCCGCTGCCCGGGTCGATCCGCACGATCCGGTCGGTCCGCCAGACGTTGGCGTAGACGGCGCTGTCGACGCACTCGAGCTCGTTGAGCTCGGTGACCGGCCGGCCCTCGGCGTCCTTGACGCGCGTCTCGCCGGTCTCCGCGAAGGTGGCGGGGTCGCGGAAGGTGAGCCGGTCGGTGCCGTCGCTCATGACCAGCCGGTCGCCGTCGTGGCACAGGCCCCAGCCCTCCCCCTCGTACCGGGCGCGGCCACGCTCGGCGAGCGTGCGCCGGTCCCGCTCGATCGCGACACCGTCCTGCCAGGTGAGCTGCCAGATGGTGTCGCCGACGACCGTGATGCCCTCGCCGAACAGGTCGTCGGGGAGCGCGGTCTGCTGGCGGACGCGTCCCGTTTCCGGGTCGGTGGCACGCAGACTCGACTGGCCCTCGAGACCGGTGCCCTCGTAGAGGATGCCGTCGTGGATCTCCAGGCCCTGGGTGAAGGCGTTCGGGTCGTGCGGGCGGGTCTCGAGGACCTCGGCCCGCAGCCGGGCGCCGGCGTTCGGTTCGGCCGGCGGCTCGTCCGCGGCGGGTGCGCAGGCCGCGAGGGAGGCGGCGAGGAGCGCGGCGGCGGTGGCCGGAAGAGCCCTCACGGGACCAGCCTTACATGAGTTGGGGGGCGGTGCGGCACAATCGTGCACGATGAGTGCCACGGAGCCCGAGCTGCGGGACCCCGCCCTGGTGGGTGAGGTCGACCTCGCGCGCGCGGCCGCCCAGGAGGAGGCCGGGGACGAGGAGGTCGGCGGACACGTCGGCGCCGAGATCGAGGGCGAGACGGCGGTGACGCACCTGTTCGAGGCGGCGAAGCCGGGGTACCACGGCTGGCGCTGGGCGGTGACGGTGGCGTCCGCCGGCGCGTCCACGGATGTCACGGTCAGCGAGGTCGTGCTGCTGCCGGGCCCGGACGCGCTCGTGGCGCCGGACTGGGTGCCGTGGGAGAACCGGGTCAAGGCGGGTGACCTCGGGGTGGGCGACCTCCTGCCCACGGCGCCGGACGATTCGCGCCTGGTGCCGGCGTACGTCCAGTCGGACGACCCGGCGGTGGAGGAGGTGGCCCGCGAGGTCGGCCTGGGGCGAGCGCGGGTGATGTCGCGTCCGGCGCGCACGGAGGCGGCGGCGCGGTGGCAGCACAGCGAGTTCGGTCCGCGGTCGGACATGGCTCGTAGCGCTCCCGCGCACTGCGCGACATGCGGTTTCTACCTGCCGTTGGCGGGCTCGCTGAGAGCGGCGTTCGGCACGTGCGGCAACGAGATCTCACCGGCGGACGGCCACGTGGTGCACGCCGAGTACGGCTGCGGCGCCCACTCGGAGGCGGAGGTCGAGCAGGTCTCCCCGGTCCTGGTAGCCAACCTCATCTACGACGACGCTCAGTTGGACGTCGAGCCACTGCCTCAGGACACCACGGCCGCCGAGCCCACCGCGCCGACCGAGGCTCCGGCCACTCCAGCACCCGACACGCCGGCGCCCGCCGCGGAGGCCACTGCCACAACCGAGACTCTGGCGCCCGAGACCGCGGAGACCGAAACCGCCGAGACCGAGGCAATGGCGGCCGAGGCAATGGCGGCCGAGGTGCCGGCGGCCGAGGTGCCGGCGGCCGAGGTGCCGGCGGCCGAGGTGCCGGCGGCCGAGGTG